>NZ_JBAUSA010000753.1:0-1733 GCF_049581465.1 Caballeronia sp.
GCGTGTGTTCGTGCTCGGCTCAGGCGCGAGCGCGTTTCTCGCGGGGCTCATGGAACACGGCCTGTTGCCGTATCACGACAACGTCCAGTCGCTTGCGATGGTCGGCGGACCCACCCATGCGGCGCGGCGGCTGTTCAGCGCAGGCAAGGGCGATCTCGTGATCGGCATCGCGTTTCCGCGTTATGTCGACGACACGGTCCAACTCGCCCGCCAGGCGGCAAGCCTCGGTGCGCGCGTGCTCGCACTGACCGACAACGTCAATTCGCCGCTTGGGCAGTTCGCGGACCTGACGCTGTGCATCCGCTCCGAACGGCGGCTCGCGGCGACCTCCGAAGCTGCGGTGTTGGCCGTGATCGAAGCGCTCTGCGATGCAGTCGCGTTCCGCGCGAAACGTTCGGCGCAGGCCGCCGCGGAAATGACTGAATTTGTATTGCCGTGGTTGACCGAGCCACAGTCGGCATGCGCCGCTTCCAACAATGCATCGGAGCGCCCGGCACGTAGTCCCCGCGTTCCCCGCACTCAAAACAAGCAGAAACGATGAATTCCACCGCAGTCATTGCCATTCATGGCGGCGCAGGCACGATCCTGCGCGCATCGATGGCGTCGGACGCCGAACAGCGTTACCACGCCGAATTGCACCACGTCCTCGCAGCCGGGCAGGGCGTGCTCGCCGCGGGCGGCAGCGCGCTCGACGCGGTAAGCGAAGCCGTACGCCTGCTCGAAGATTGCCCGCTCTTTAACGCGGGACACGGTGCCGTATTTACCGCCGAGGGCACGCATGAACTCGATGCATCGATCATGGACGGCCGCACGCTCGAAGCGGGTGCGATCAGTTGCGTGACGCGCGTGCGCAATCCCATCCTGGTCGCGCGCCGTGTGCTCGAAGCCAGCGAACACGTGATGTTCACCGGCGCGGGCGCGGAAGCGTTCGCCGCCGCACAGGGCTTCGAATTCGTCGATCCTGCGTACTTCCATACCGACGCCCGATATAAGCAATGGTTGCTTGCGCGCGGGCAGCAAGGTTCGATGCTCGATCACGACGGCGCGACGCTCGCGTCCCAGTCGTCGGCGCAACCAGACGATCCCACGCCGCACGAACCCATCGATCCGAATCGCAAGTTCGGCACTGTCGGCGCGGTCGCGCTCGACCAGCATGGGCACGTAGCCGCCGCGACTTCCACAGGCGGCCTGACGAACAAGCAAGCCGGGCGGGTGGGCGATGCACCGCTGATCGGTGCGGGCTGTTATGCCGACGACGCGACCTGCGCCGTGTCCACAACAGGCTCCGGCGAGATGTTCATGCGGATGGTCGCCGCTTACGATGTGGCTGCGCAAATGGCGTATCGCGGAGTGTCTCTTGAAGAAGCCGCCGCCGATGTCGTGATGAACCGCTTGCCAAGGATCAATGGCCGCGGTGGCCTGATCGCTGTCGATGCGCGCGGCAATGTTACGTTGCCGTTCAACACCGAAGGCATGTATCGCGGCTTCGCTCGAGTTGGCGAGGCACCGGTGACAGCCATTTACCGCTAACGCTCAAAGAGTCAACTGGTCGGCAGTGCGTGAATTTGCCGCATGCCGCATTCGAATCTAATAGGAGTCCATTATGACGCCTTCAACGCACACCGCGCCGCTTCGTACTGCGAATATTGAGACGTTGCCACCGCAAGAGGTTCTCTCCGTAGATAATCTGTCGATCGCTTTCCGCCAGGGCGACAAGGCCTTCAACGCCGTGC
>NZ_JBAUSA010000754.1:0-5302 GCF_049581465.1 Caballeronia sp.
CGATACGACCGCCTCCCGGCGTCCGCAAGCCTTTCTGAATCACTAGCAGATCGACCCTCTCAACCACGCCCGACGAACGGCATCTTCGTCGCCATCACGGTGTGGAACAGCACGTTTGCATCGAGCGGCAAGCTCGCCATATAGCGCACCGATTGCGCCACAATTTCGACGTCGAGCATCGGCTCTATCGCAATTTCGCCATTGGCTTGCGGCACGCCTTTTGCCATTCGCGCCGCAAGTTCGGTGTAAGCGTTTCCAATATCGATCTGCCCCACCGCAATATCGTACTTGCGGCCGTCGAGCGCGGCGGATTTTGTCATGCCCGCAACGGCGTGCTTGGTCGCCGTATAAGCGATTGAGTTGGGCCGCGGAGTGCTTGCGGAGATCGAGCCGTTATTAATGATGCGTCCACCCATTGGCACCTGCACGCGCATCACGCGAAACGCCTGCTGGATGCAATAGAACATGCCGCTAAGATTCACATCGACCACTGACTTCCACTCGTCGGCGGACCAGTCCTCAAACGGTCCCGGCGGGTTCGATCTGCCCGCGTTATTAAATAGCAAGTCGACGCGTCCGAAGCGCTCCACCACTGCGGCGAAGAGCGCCTTCACAGCGTCGGGGTCGGATACATCGCAAGGAAATGCGTGTGCGCGGCCCTGTTTAGAGGGATCGGCCGCCAGTTGTTCAAGCGGCTCGCGCCGGCGGCCGACGAGAGCAACCGTCCAGCCGTCGTTCAGCAATGCCAGCGATGTCGCGCGCCCAATGCCGGAACCGGCGCCTGTCACGATCGCGATGCGAGCGGTTTCATTGTTTTGCAAAGTCACGGCTTCATCTCCCATCGATTCAATTTAATGTCCGACGAGGTTAGAAGCATTGACCGAATAAAGCAATGATCGGGCATGCGGGCAAGGACACGACCCGACGCTTCTACTGCAGTCTATTTACTGCGACCTCCCTGTTCCATTCGCCTTACTACTTTCTACCAAGCGAAAGCGACCCGCTTGCTTTAATAAACGTCCCGCACATAGCGCTTGTCCGCCGCCAGTTGCCGGACATGCTCGGCCGCCCTCTCGGCGCTCATTCCGCCATGCTCTTCAACGATCACCTTGAGCGCTGCGTCGACGTCCTTGGCCATGCGTGCTGCGTCGCCGCAAACGTAGAAGTGCGCGCCTTCCTGAAGCCACGCCCAAAGCTCGGCCCCTCGTTCGACCATGCAATCCTGGACATAGATCTTGCTTGCCTGATCCCGAGAGAACGCCAGGTCAAGTCGCGTCAGGTGTCCTCTTTCACGCATCGCCCTGAGTTCCTCGCCGTAGTAGAAATCAGTCGCGGCGTGCTGCTCGCCAAAAAATAACCAGTTTCGACCGCGGTCGCCGCGCGCCAGCCGCTCATGCAGGAAGCCGCGAAAAGGTGCCACGCCCGTGCCGGGACCGACCATGATCATCGGCGCATCGGCGTCACGCGGCGGCCGGAAGTGCGTGGATTTCTGCACGAATACGGGCACGTTGACATCGCCGGCACGGTCAGCCAGGAAGGTCGACGAAACGCCCTTTCGCTGCCGGCGTCCATTGCTATAGCGGACTGCCGACACGGTCAGATGAAGCTCGCCCTCGTGCGCCTTGGGGCTCGATGCGATTGAATAAAGCCGCGGCTGCATGCGCTTTAGCATGCCGACGAGTTCCGGCGCCGACAACTCGACGGGATATTCGTGGAGCACATCGGCTAGCTGTTGTCCCCACAACCATTTCTTGAGGTCGGCCTTGCGGCTTTCGTGAAGCAGATCGCCTAGGCCGCTACCTTCGGATCGCGCCGCGATAAACGCGAGGGCGTCCATACTAGGCCGGGCAATCTCGAAGTGCGTGGCTAGCGCTTCGGCAAGCGGCATCTCACCGGCACCCGCCACATGAACCGTCGTCCCGGCGTTGAGACGACTCAGCCCAAGAAGCTCGTCGACCAGCTCAGGGCAATTGCTGGGCCACACGCCTAGCGCATCGCCCGCTTCGTATTCGAGGCCCGAATCTTTCGCCGCTAACGAAAAATACCGCGTGTCCTTAGCCGCACCGCGCTTATTCAACCGAAGGTTCTTTAGCATCCGTGATGCGGCGGGATTCATTTTTGAAGGAACGCTGCCGGGCAGGACGGCCGGGATCATTCCATCGGCAGAAACAGCGTGAAGCGCCGCATCGTCTTCCTCGATACGCTTGATGATCCGTTCGAGCCACGCGTCGGCGGCGGGTTGAAACTCGGCGTCGCAATCGACCCTGTCGAGCAAGCGTTGCGCACCTAATTCAGCCAGGCGGGCATCGAGATTTCGCCCGTGCCCGCAAAACTGATCATAGTTGCGGTCGCCAAAAGCGAGGACCGCGTAGCGCATTCCGTCGAGGCTGGGAGCCGTGGCCGCGTTCAGCGACGCGTATAGATCCTGGCCGTTGTCAGGCGCGTCGCCGTCGCCGAACGTGCTGGTCATCAGTAGGACGTACTGCGCTTTCCTCAACGCCGATATTTCGCAATCTGCCATGCATGATGTGCGAATCTCGAAACCGGACTCCATCAATCGGGTCGCGTAATGTTCGGTCAGCGATTCGATATTGCCCGTCTGCGACGCCCACAACAGCAATACCTTAGGCCGAGCGTGCACGATGCGCGCGGGCGCCGCGTGCTCGGGTGGCGTTGTCGCGGGCGGCATGACGGCCGCGCGGCTGAACATTCCCGCTAGCAGGCCGTCGACCCAAAACCGGTTAGTGACCGACAGCGGCGCCGCGCCCGGTAATGTGGGCGCACCGGCCACGTCGCTAGCCGGTAACGTACGCAAGCCGCTGACAAAGCCGGCCAGATAGGTCCGTTCGACGTCGCTGAGTTGAGGCCCGGGCTGATCGTGCACGCCGAGCAGCATGGCAAATTTATCGATACGGGACATGTCCAGTTCCTCAGTGGCAGCGATCGATTCGGCGCGCTCCGGCGTGGAAATATCGTCGGGCGCTGCGGGATTTTGGATCGTTTGCGAAGCGACACGGCTCAGTTCCACCGCGCAGAATTTCAGTTCGGGCTGCATTGAAATCGGGTCGACGGCGTCACTCGTGACGGCGTTGATGCAAAGGTCTTCGCCGAACACGTCGTTCCAGTGCATCGGCGCGAAGCACTGCCCGGCGCTGACGCGATCCGTGACGACCGCTGGCAGCACGGCACGTCCGCGCCGCGAACGAATCTGCACGCTATCCTTGCTCTCGATGCCCAGCGCCTTCGCGTCTTCAGGATGCAACTCGACGAACGGCGCCGGATTGAGTTTGTTTAGCATCGCGACCTTGCCGGTCTTGGTCATCGTGTGCCATTGATGCTGGAGACGCCCGGTATTAAGCACAATGGGAAACTCACGATCCGGCATTTCCGCAGGCGCGACATGAGGGCGCGCGAAGAAGATCGCTTTGCCATTGGCGGTCGGAAAGCTTAAGTGCGGCTCGCGCCCGTCGGAACCTTTCCTAAGCGTCTGGCTAACACCGTCGTTGATATAGCGAATCGCATTGCGGTCGCCGGTGGCGTCGGGCGCGCATGGCCATTGCAACGGAGTTTGACGAAGCCGCTCGTAATTTGCGCCGCGCAGGTCGTAGCCTGTCTTGTGATTCGATACCTGGGCGATCTCAGCAAATACGTCCTCGGCGCAGCGGTAATTGAACGCATCGGCGAAGCCCATCGCGCTGCCGACCCGCGCGATGATCTGCCAATCCGGCAACGCGGCGCCGGGCGGTTGGATCGCCTGCTGCATGAGTGTCAGGTTGCGTTCTGAATTGATCATCACGCCTTCCGCCTCGGCCCAGAGTGCGCCGGGCAGCAGGATATCGGCGTAGCGATTGGTCTCTGTATCCAGGAAGGCGTCCTGTGTAATCACCAACTCGGCCGCCTGTAATCCAGCGATTGCATTCTGGCGATTCGGGACCGACGCCACCGGATTCGTGCAGATGATCCAGCACGCCTTGATGTCGCCATCGGCCATGCGTGTGAACATGTCGACCGTGCCGTTGCCTGTGGCCGGCTTAAGCGTTCCTTGGGGAACGCGCCATAGATTTTCGATAAACACGCGGTCTTCTTCGACCAGCACCGAGCGCTGTCCCGGCAGGCCGGGACCCATGTAGCCCATTTCGCGCCCGCCCATTGCGTTGGGCTGTCCCGTCAGTGAAAACGGCCCGCTGCCTGGGCGGCAGATCTTGCCTGTTGCCAGATGCAGGTTGCAGATGGCGTTCGTATTCCAGGTGCCGTGCGTGCTTTGGTTGAGGCCCATGGTCCAGCAACTCATCCACTCGGGCGCGTCGCCGATCCATTGCGCGGCACGGACAATATCGGCTTCCGCAATGCCTGTGATCGCCGCGACTTTCGAGGGCGAATAGTCGTCGAGGAAAGCCGGCATTGCTTCCCAGCCGTCCGTGAACGCCTCTATGAACGCCGTGTCGGTACGACCGTTCTTGTGCAGGAGATGCAGGATGCCGTTGAGCAAGGCGAGATCGGTTCCGGGCTTGATCTGCATGAACAGGCTGGCTTTATCGGCGGTCGCGTTACGCCTTGGGTCGACCACGATCAGCTTCGCGCCCGCCTTCACGCGATCCATCATGCGTAGGAAGAGGATCGGATGACAGTCGGCCATGTTCGCGCCGATCACGAAAAACAGGTCCGCCTTGTCGAAGTCCTGATAGGAACCCGGGGGTCCGTCGGCGCCTAGCGAAAGCTTGTAGCCGCTCCCTGCGCTCGCCATGCACAAGCGCGAATTCGATTCGATATTGTTCGTGCCGACAAACCCCTTTGCGAGCTTGTTGACGAGATACTGCGCCTCGATCGACATCTGGCCTGACACGTAGAACGACAAAGCGTCGGGGCCGTGGTTGTCGAGAATCACGCGAAGGCGGCGCGCGGTGTCGGCGATGGCCTGATCCATCGGCAGCGGGACCGGGGGTGCGCGGCGGTCGTGACGGACATAGGCGTTTTCAAGCCGGCCGGATTGGCGCAGCGCGATATGTGCGGACGATCCCTTGGTGCAAAGCCGCCCGAAATTGGCTGGATGCTCGGTGTCGCCGGTGATTTTTACGACCTGTTCGTTGTCGACGTGCAGGAGCATTCCGCAGCCAACGCCGCAGTAGGGGCAGACGGATTTCACAGGGGACGCTGAGTCGCTTGGACTGGTTCGCACAGGGATCCTTGGGGCCGGATGGGGCGTTGGGGCGGTGCTGCTTGCGGTGAGTGTGGGGCTAGGGCTTGGGCGGTGCTGCTCGCGGTGAGTGTGGGGTTAGGGCTTGGGCGGTGCTGCTCGCGGCGA
>NZ_JBAUSA010000755.1:0-4488 GCF_049581465.1 Caballeronia sp.
TAGTCGAATCGACATCATCATCCTCCATGCGGTAGGTACGACAACGTAGTACCGCCGCTGAGGAAGCGACGGCTCCTGGCTGCTTGAATTGTAGTCAAGTTCATGCAGGAAAGATGACTTAAAGCCGAGCGGGGCGGCCGGGCAAGGTCAAAATTTACTTGTAAGCCGATGCGCGCAAGTGTTTGAGACCGGTTGCTCGCCGCATCGTCAGGTTGCATCAAACCGTTGATCTAATTAACGCCCGACGAATATCAAACGATAGACACGGTGGTCGATCGCCCCGTCAGCAGGAAGTGAATCAGCGCGAGCGCTGGAAAAGTCGTTCCCGCGATTGCAACCCACAACCATCCGCCATGCTCATACAGCACGCTCGCAAGCGCTGAACCCACCGCACCGCCAATGAAAATGCTCGTCATGTAAAGCGCATTCAGGCGATTTCGGCTAGCGGCATGAAGTGCATAGATCTCGCGCTGTCCAAGGACCGTCGCGCGTTGCTGGCCATCGCGATCCAGCATCAGCGCGCTGACAGCATCGGTCGACATCTTGCGATACCACACCCAGTTCCATCGCCGCTTGCCTCGCTCGATCGCACCTTCTTCGCCTGGTACGAGATACACGAGGATCAGATGTGACTCACCTTGCTGGAAAGTGAAGCGATCTCGCAACAGGTCCGATGCTCCAGCAGGCAAGTCATTTTCTTCGACCAGGCCGCGCCACGCTATATAACCGGCGTAGGTCGGCTCGACGGCCGGCAAAAGCTGAGCTCGCACACTTGAGCTCGGGCCATCGGCCCCAATCAGGATGTCGCCTTCTTCTACACGGCCACTCTCGAAATGCGCGGTGACGCGTGCATTGGTCTGCTCGAAGCGAGTGAACCGTTCCCCCGCGTGCACCACGCCCGCCGGTAACGCCTGCTTCATCGTGTTATAGATCAGGCTCCATGACGTCTGGGTCTGGGGCATGAAGAATTGCTCGACGATGCGATCGTCCTGGCCAAGGTAAATCCGGTCGCCCGAGTCCACGCCGGAATGCGCGGGCAGGTCCACGCCCGCGAATTTGAACGCAGCGAGCACGTCGGGCTGAAGGACGATGCCACCGCCGCGACTATCCAACTCGTTCGGCGATTGTTCAAAGACGTCGACCGAGTACCCGATCGCGCGCAGCGCGGTCGCGCTGAATAGTCCGCTGAGCGAACCACCAATGATGATGGCGTGAGCCTTCTTGTCTTGCGTCATCGAACCCTCCTGCGGATTGGAACGCGACTCGTTTTCGGGCGAACGAGCGCAATGCATTCAGTGTACCGACGGTGTTTCAAGACTTCAGAAACGGCACCGCATGAACTCGAATGCGCGCTCACCCCTCCAGTGATCATTCGATAAATACTAATGAGAATTCGCAGAGGGCGCAAGTTCACCAGGGTCTCCTGGCGAGCGAACGGCCTCCTGAGAACCTCGCTCACCCCAGGTTTTACGCGGCCGAGCGGGTGCCTTTGCACGCGTCGCAACGGTACGTTGCACCGCAAGTGGATTCCTCTAGCGCGCGACTAGGCCTACCTTTAAGTCCATCAACCCGCCGACAGCCTGAACCCTGATTTATCGGAGAACCACCATGACCCAACATCTTTTCAGCCCACTGCAAGTGGGCCAGATCTCGCTCGATCACCGCGTCGCAATGGCTCCGCTCACGCGGTCCCGTGCAGGCCAGCCCGGCAACGTGCCGACCCCGTTGAACGTCGAGTACTACCGGCAGCGAGCCAGCGCTGCACTGATCATCAGCGAAGCCACGCAAATCTCGCAACAAGGGCAGGGCTATGCCTGGACCCCGGGTATTCATAGTAAGGAGCAAATCGAAGGCTGGAAAGCAGTGAGTCATGCGGTGCATGCCGAAGGCGGCACGATCTTCCTGCAACTGTGGCATGTCGGTCGCGTTTCGCATCCGGTTTTCCAGCCTGACGGAGTGTTGCCCGTCGCCCCCACCGCGATGCCCGTTCCCGGCAAGACTTTCATTCTCGACGAACACGGCAATGGCGTCTGGGGCGACGTGCCCGTGCCGCAGGAACTGACCCTTGCGGGTATTCACGAGATTGTCGAGGACTATCGACGCGCCGCGCGCAACGCACTGACGGCCGGGATGGACGGTGTCGAAATTCACGCGGGCAACGGCTATCTGCTGGATCAGTTCATCAACACCAGTAGCAACCAGCGCCAGGATATCTATGGAGGCAACATTGAAAACCGCGCCCGTTTGCTGCTTGAGGTCGTAGAGGCAGTCAGCGACGAAGTCGGTGCGCAAAGGGTAGGCGTTCGCTTGACGCCGATGGGCCGATTCATGGGCATGGGAGACGCCACGCCTGAGGCAACCTTCGGCTATATCGCCAGAAAGCTCAACGACTGGAATCTGGCTTATCTCCACCTGGTGGAACCGGCCATTGTGGGCACGGTGAAAGACGAGCAGTTCGATCCGCGCTGGGACGCCATCATCAAGCTGCTGCGCGACGAATATCGGGGTGTGCTCATGCTCGCCGGCGGCTACGACCGCGAGAGCGCCGAGCAGGCATTAGCCAGTGGTCGCGCCGATATCATCGCATTCGGACGACCGTTCATTTCCAACCCGGATTTGCCTGCGCGTCTGCGAGCGGATCTGCCGCTCAACCCCGCCGACGGCACCACGTTCTTTGGCGGAAATGCCGAGGGATATACCGACTACCCGGCGCTGGCGTAATAGTGGCATAAGCGTCGCCGCCTATTTGCGGGTGCATCCACTGGCTAGCTAGCCGCCTCTCACCTAGCCAGCGGAGATCAATCTTTGTATGATGCACCCCACTATATTGGGTCAGCGACAGGTCATGCCGAAGAGAAAAAGCCCCGTTGAAGAAGTCGCGCGTGACATTCAGGCTCAAGTTCAGGCTAAGGAAACTCTGGTGCCCGGAACTCGACGGCTTGCGCCAGAGGTGCGGGAGCGACAGATCGTGCAAAAGGCAATCGAGCATTTTGCAACCCACGGTTTCTCCGGAAGCACGCGTGAGCTGGCCCGCCAACTTGGCGTGACGCAACCACTGCTCTACCGGTACTTTCCCAGCAAGGAAGCGCTGATCGACCGTGTCTATGACGAGGTTTACCGCTGGGACGCCGGATGGGAAAGGGTTATCAGGGACCGATCCCTACCCATTCTGGAACGCATGGTGAAGTTCTATACGGCCTACGCACATGTCATCCTTCGACGCGAATGGATTCGAATCTTCATTTTCGCAGGACTCACTCGCGAAGGCATTAATTCGAAGTACCTCGCTCGCTTACGCGAGCGCGTCTTTCTTCCCGTCATGGAGGAGATTCGCGAAGCGTACGGGCTGGCCGCACCGTCGGACGCCAAAGGACGCGAAATCGAGCTCGAACTCATTTGGAGCCTGCACGCAAGCATCTTTTATGTCGGCGTCCGGAAATGGATTTACGGGCTTCCCGTCTCGGACGACATCGACGCCCACGTCGAACGCCAGGTTGTCGCCTTCCTGAATGGCACGCCCGACGCGCTCAAGAGCATTTCACGAGTACCGGCGAGCAAGAAACCCAGGGCGCGAAAAGCCTGAACACAACGTCCTACGTACGATACTGCGACCGCCAAGCCGATGTGACCCCGCAAACTTCGGCCGCTCGCGTTGCGGCGCGCATTGACTTATTGCTGCTACAGTAAGCAGTAAGTAGTCGGGAACAAATTACACGCGACTGCTAACCTAATAGACCTGGGTCATGACGGCGTAATCCGCACCTGATCGACCACACGGGCATAGGGGTCGCCGACACCTCGGGGACGGCCATGAAGCCGACAGCGCGCACCGCTGGGGCACCACTCGTCCGACGCAACCGCAAAGCGCCCTCACAACCTTTAACCAGGCTGCGCCCAGTGAATCTATGAAAGTTATCATCGCCGGAGGATCGATTGCTGGTCTAGCGAGCGCGCTGACACTCAGTTGCGTCGGACACGACGTGCATGTCTATGAGCGCTCCGACAAACCCCTGCGCGGAAGAGGCGGGGGCGTCGTGGTATTGCGCCATATGCTCAAATTCCTCGAACAGCACGGCCACACCACCCAGCAGATGATCAGCGTGCCGACGGTCCTCAGGCGCCGAATAGACATTTCCGGCTTCGCGCTAAGCGAGGAGCGGGAGACGTTGCCGTTCTCCTCGTGGGACACGGTGTATCGCTCACTCTGTGCAATGTTGCCGAAGGACAGGATTTCGTACGGCCAGGAAGTCACGGGTTTCACTGAGTGCAGCGCTGGCATCGAAGTCCACCTTAATAATGAGCGAAGCTTGACCGCCGACGTTCTTATCGCGGCGGACGGCGGCGGCTCCCGCACTCGCGCGAAGCTTTTCCCGCAGCACGAATCACAGTTCGCGGGCTACGTCGCGTGGCGAGGGATTGTCGACGAGTCGGCTTTCTCGCCCATGGCGATCGAAACGCTCGTGAATAACTTCACGATGTTTCCAGAGC
>NZ_JBAUSA010000756.1:0-3948 GCF_049581465.1 Caballeronia sp.
GCCAGCAACCGCCAGGTGGCGCCTCCGCCGTCGTACGACAGGCCTCAGGAGGTTCTTGGGTGGGTTTCCGCGGCGCCGACAGCAACGCGAGCAGCACCATCAATCAGTGCCTGTAAGTCTGAAAACACCGTGAATCTACTCTCGCTGACGGGGGGGGGCGGGCGAGGGCACTGCGGTAAACAAAACAAAAAGACCAAGGCCGTGACCTACATGAAAATGGCCGAGATTCAGGCTGGCTTGGGCATCTGCCTATATCAGACTACAGACAAAGGCCTGGCGCTGAAGGGACGAAGTACTACAAGGACGACGACCTGAACTGAGCTTGTACGCACAGCGATAATCCGGCGCGTTCGATGTGCAGATGGTGACTTCGCCGGTGAATTTCACGAGGAGCTTTCCATGTCAGGACTGCGCGAACGGGCTGGACATGGCGTGCTGCCTTTACCCGTCGGTCAATACGGCAACATTGCTGGTATTTCGCGGGCACCGACACAAGACACTTTTCAGGTTTAAGCATAAGCGGAAGATGCGTCGAAGTTTCAAGCGCTACCTCATGTTCGGCTTTCGTGAGCGCTGTCCCGCGTTCATGTAGATATGCATTTGAGGGGGATGTGCTTCGCCTAGGAAATGCTGGCGCGCTGAGCCGGTCCCGGCTCGAACGGTGCATCGTCGCCTCGCGCCGGCTTGACGCGTTTGACTGTTAAGTTTGGCATCCAGCTCCGCTGGCGCCAACCTGCAAGGAGACAACTGATGTTGCCGATGCAAACTTCCGAAAAGGCGCTGTCGCGCGGGCTGCTCGATGTCCTGATCCGCGCGGGGTTGATAGCGGTTCTCGCGATTTCCTGCTTCCAGATCTTCTTCCCGTTTCTCAACCTGATGGTCTGGTCCCTGATCTTGGCGATCACCCTCTATCCCCTGCAGGTCAAACTCCGCGACGGGGTGCTCAGGAAGGACGGCTATGCGGCGACGCTGATCGTTCTGGTTGCCTTCATCATCGTTCTTGTGCCGACCTGGCTGCTGGGCAGCGCGATGGCCGACTCGCTGGATAATGCGGTGGCCATCGCGAAGAGCGGCAGCTTCCAGATTCCACCGCCGGCAGAGTCGGTGGCGGCCTGGCCGCTGGTGGGCAAGCGGCTGTACGATTTTTGGCTGCAGGCTGCCACCGATCTGACCGGTCTCGCGCTGAAGTTCACTCCACAGTTGAAGGATATCGGCGTCGTGCTGCTGGGAACGGTCGCGAGCCTCGGTTCGGGGCTGGTGGTCTTCTTCGTTGCCTTGATCGTCGCTGGCATCTTCATGGCTTTTGGGGAGGAGGGGAGCCGCAGCGCAGTGCAGATCGCTTCGCGCGTCTCGGGCCCGGAAAACGGCCCGAAGATCGCAGAATTGTGCACCGCCACCATCCGCGCGGTCGCGCAAGGCGTGGTCGGCATCGCGTTCATTCAGATGCTGCTGGTAGGCGTTGGTTTTGTTGTGATGGGTATTCCCGGTGCTGGCCTGCTGGCGCTCGGGGTGCTGTTGCTAGGAATCATGCAACTGCCAGCCACGCTGATCACCATCCCGGTGATCGCTTTCGTGATTGCTACCAAAGGGGTAGGCGCGGCGACGATCATCTTCTCGATCTACGTCTTTGTGGCAGGACTGGCGGATAACGTGCTCAAGCCCTTGCTGCTGGGTCGCGGCGTCGACGTGCCGATGCCGGTGGTGCTGATCGGCGCGCTGGGTGGCATGGTCACCGGTGGCGTGATTGGCCTGTTTATTGGTCCGGTGGTGCTTGCGGTCGGCTATCAACTGTTCTGGCGATGGGTGGAGGACCGGCCGAAAGCCGAGCTGCCGCAAGACCAACAGCAGCCTTGATGCCACGAGGGCCGCCCCGTGCCGCGCCTAGCCCGTTCCGAGTACCTTGTGCTGATCGGCGCAGTGTGCCTGGGGGGCTGCATCCAGCTGGGGCCCGACTTTCATCCCCAGCGCGAGGCGTGGACCGAACACTGGAGCAGCCCGGCTATCGAGCAGGCCACCCGCCAGGGGGCGCAACCCGACGCCCGGCAATGGTGGCAGGTATTCGCGGATCAGAATCTCGAGCGTCTGATCGCTGAGGCAGACGCCCAGAATGGTGACCTGAAGATCGCTGGCCTACGCGTGATGGAGGCCCGAGCCCAGTTGGGGATTGCCCTGAGCGGGCGCTATCCGCAAGTGCAGCAGATCGACGGCGACGTTCTGTACGGCGATGAAAGGCACTCCGGCGGAAGCCACCCCCACTATGGCGGCTTCCTGCAATACAGCACGGGCTTTAGCGTAGGCTGGGAACTCGATTTCTGGGGGCGTTTCAGCCGCGCGATCGAGTCGGCCGATGCCGCGTTTTTTGCCGCCAGAGCCAACCATGACGATGTGCTGGTGCTGCTGCACGCCCAGGTGGCCAACACCTACTACGCCCTGCGCACAGCCGAAGCGCGCCTGCGCATCGCGCGCGACAACGCCAAACTGCAAAAGCGCAGCTATGAGATCACCGAGCGTCTGTTCAGGAGCGGCGAAACCGATGAGCTGGATCTGCAACAGGCGAAGACGCAGTACCTGGGTACGCTCGCCACCATCCCCGATTTCGAGAATCAGATCATGGTTTCTCGCCATGCGCTGTCCGTCCTGATCGGCCGCCCGCCTGGCCCGCTGCCCGAACTGGACGAACAGCCGGGCAAGGAAGGCATGATCCCGCTCGTCGACCGTGCGGTGCTGCAGGACGTACCCGCCAACCTGCTGCTGCGCCGTCCCGACGTTCGCGCCGCCGAACTGCAGGTTGCTGCCCAATCGGCGCTAATCGGCGTGGCCGAGGCCGATCTCTACCCTTCGGTGACCCTTCTGGGGAGCCTCACCTGGACCGCCAGTTCGGTGGCGGGCGCGCCCGCCACTTTGGCGCTCGTCGGCGGTCCCAGCGTGAGTTGGAACGTGTTCGACTATGGCAAGATCAGGAACAACGTGCGCGTACAGGACGCGCGTCTGCAACAACTGATCGTTGCGTATCAGAATACCGTACGGGAGGCTGCGCGCGAGGCCGACGATGCCGCCACGGGCCTCGCCACGGCACTCGAGCGCGAGAGTATCCTGCGCGACGCAGAACTCGCCGCGCTGCGCTCGCTGACGCTTGCCAACACCATCTATCGCGAGGGCTACTCGGACTTCCAGCGGGTACTGGATGCCCAGCGTGCGCTCTCCGCGCAACAGGATGCTTATGTGGTGAACCGCGGCAATGCCGTGTCCAATCTGATTACCCTTTACGCGGCCGTCGGCGGCGGTTGGCACAGCGGGGAGCCGCTCGTCGACGCCGCCACGCGCGAACAGATGGAGCAACGCACCAACTGGGGCGATCTGCTGAAAGAGCCGGAGCCGCCGTCCGTGACGACACGCCACGCGTTGCCAGAGGGCAGGCCCAATGAGTGAGACCCTGAAACCTCCTGCCACGCCGCCGGAGCCGCCAGCGGCCGCCGCCGACCCGGCCGGCAAGGGTGTCAAATGGGTCGCCGCGGTGATCGGTGTGAGCCTTGTCTGGTACCTGCTGGCCGACCGGTTCACGCCATACACCCAACAGGCGCGAGTGCAGGCCTTCGTTGTGGCGGTGGCCCCGGAAGTGTCGGGGCGGGTGATCCGGGTGCTCGTGCATGACAATCAGGAAGTGACGCCTGGCGCCGTCCTGTTCGAAGTGGATCCGCTGCAGTATCAGATCGCCCTTGACCGCGCGCGTGCCGACCTCGAATCGACACGGCGTCAGATAGGCGCGAGCACCGCAGGCATCGATTCCGCGCAGGCATCGTTGCGCGCTGCCATCGCGAACGAGGTCAAGGCGCGTCAGGATAGCGATCGTCTCGAAAGGCTGTACCGCGAAGACGAGGGAACTGTTTCGCTGCGCCGCCTCGAGGTGGCCCGCGCAACCCACGAACAAGCCGTCAGTCAGGTCACCGC
>NZ_JBAUSA010000757.1:0-1845 GCF_049581465.1 Caballeronia sp.
AAGTTGATGCCCGAACGGATGGCGGCGCAGCTAAATAGCGGTGACAGATAGTTGTCCGGGTCCCCATTGTCCCCGGCCCAGCCCATGAACAACATGTCGTGCTGGCCTTGCTTCGCCTCCTTGATCAGCTCACCCCATTCGATCACCTTGACCTGCGCCTTCACGCCAATCTTCGCCAGATCCGCCTGAAGCAATTCCGCGCCGGCCTTCGGATTCGGGTTCAGCACGCTGCCGTTCGGACGCACCCAGATTGTTGTATCGAAGCCATTCGGATAGCCGGCATCGGCGAGAAGCTTCTTGGCGGCTTGCGGTGAGTATGTGTACGGCGAAACCTGCTTGTCGTAGCTCCACGTATTGGGCGGATACGGATTCACGGCCGCCGTCGCGGTGTTCTCGAACACCGTCTTCAGATAAGTGGTGCGGTCGAACGCTTCGTTTAGTGCTTGCCGGACCTTGGGGTTATCGAGCGGCTTTTTCTCCGTGTTCAACGCGACGAACGCCGTCATGAACGCCGGCGTTTCGATCACCTTCAGATTGCTGTCCTTCTTCGCATCGATGACATCCTGCGGTTTCGGCGACAACGCGATCTGGCATTCACCCGCCTTGATCTTCTGCGCGCGCACCGAGGCGTCGGGCGTGATCGCGTAGATCAATCGATCCACCTTGGGCTTGGCACCCCAGTAGGTCGGGTTGACGTCGTAGCGGATCACTGCGTCCTTCGTATAACTCTTCAGGACGAACGGACCCGTACCGATGGGCTTCGCATTCAGGTCGGTTACCTTGCCGGCTTTGAGCAACTGGTCGGCGTATTCGGCCGAATATATCGATGCAAAACCCATGGTCAGGATCGGCACGAAGGTCGCGTTCGGCGTGTTGAGCTCGAACTTGACGGTGTTGTCATCGACCTTCGATACCGCCTTGATCAGCTTCAGGAGACCCATCGATTGCGCGTGCGGAAAGCCGCTTGCGCCAGCGATCTTGTGCCACGGGTTGGCGTCCGACAGCATGCGGTCGAAGGAAAACACGACGTCGTCGGCATTGAGCTTCCTCGATGGCGTGAAGTAGTCCGTCGTCTGGAACGCCACATTTGGCCGCAGATGAAACGTGTAGGTCAGGCCGTCCGCGCTCACGTCCCACTTCTCGGCGAGGGCGGGCGTGACTTTCTTGGCGACTTCATCGTAGGAAACGAGCGTATTGAAGATCACATCCGCCGATGCGTTGGTGGTCACGAGCGAATTGAATTGCACGACGTCGAAGCCGTCCGGGCTCGATTCGGTGCAGACGGTGAGCGGTTTCGCCAAGGCAAGGGCGGGCGTAATCGATACGGCCAGCAGGGCGGCGGCGAGCATTCTGAAACGCATGGGATCTCCCGTTGTGAACGCGGTCGGCATTCAGGTGGTCATTTTTGTTGCTGCGAACCATTGCAGCGCATTGTACGGCGCGACGTATGGATGCAGGAGACGTGCCGCGGCCGTGGCTCGTGGCTCGTGGCTTTAGTTCAGGGCCGTAGCTCGTGGCTTTAGTTCGCGGCTGTGGCTCAGGGCCGCAGTTCGTGGCCGTAGCTCAGGGCGGTAGCTTACTGAAGCGAAAATCGCGCTACAACGACCGATTCGGGATATGGATATGGCGTGCGTGCGACATGTTGCTCGCGAGGGCCGTTGCCTTGCGCAATCGCTGGTCGCAAGCTAAACTCGTGGCCGTCTTTGGGGAGTAGCCTTCCTTCCGCAATGGGAGGAGGACGCGTCAACATACTCGGCTTGTCTGCCGTGGCGCGTTCGACCGGTCCGGTTTGGCGAGACCATGGGTGCATCTTGTCGTTCACGGTCGGACGACGCGGGATAGCAC
>NZ_JBAUSA010000758.1:0-7951 GCF_049581465.1 Caballeronia sp.
GTACGAACCTGAGTCACAGTCCGACTGCGAGCGCGTTATTCCTGCGCCTCAAAAGCGGCCGCCGCACGCCCGAGACGGTCGTTGACCGCACTCCATTCCGCCGACGCCGGCAGCGTCTCGATCAAAATCCGCTCGACATTCGCGCGGTCCAGCGCTCTGAGCAAGCTATACAAATCACGCGCATAGCTCTGCGGATCTTCGGGCGCCGCGATGAAATGCACATTCAGCGCATCGGCCCACCTACCCGCACTGGACACCCGCGCGACCAGCGCGAGCTTTCTATCGGCATCGAGTGCGTGTGCGGCTAGCAGCGGTTCGAGTTCTGCAAAGGGCAATAGGCTCAGCGGCGTGCGCGGCGCGTAGTGCGCCTTCAGCGTCCCGGACGCGCGGGGCGCGCTGGCGTCTGTTCCGTCAGCCAGGCGCGGCATGTCGCCGATCACCTGCGCTATCTGCAAGGGGCTGACGTGCCCAGGCCTGAGCAACGCTGGAAAGCCCCGCGATAAATCCAAAATCGTCGATTCGATGCCCACCTTGGCCGCGCCGCCATCGAGCACATGAATCGCTGCGCCGAATTCATCGCGGACATGTTGCGCCGTGGTCGGGCTGACGTGTCCAAAGCGATTCGCCGATGGCCCCGCCACGCCGCCGTGACCCTCGCGCATTGCGCTGAACGCGGTGAGCAACGCCTGCGCAACGGGATGCGACGGACAGCGGATGCCCACGGAATCCTGTCCGCCGCTCACCGCTTCGGGAACGTGCGCGGCGCGTTTCAGGATCAACGTGAGCGGGCCGGGCCAGAAGGTTTCGATAAGCTTTTGCGCATTGGCCGGCAACTCGCGAACCCAGTACGCCGGATCGCTGCCCGGCGCGAGATGCACGATCACGGGATGATTAGACGGACGCCCTTTCGCTGCGTAAATCCGCGCGATCGCCTCGGGATTTTCAGCGTCGCCGCCAAGCCCATAAACGGTTTCAGTCGGGAACGCGACGAGTTCGCCCGCGTCCAGCAACGCGGCCGCCTCATGAATCTGCCGGGTGTCGGGGGCAACGAATGGCATGGCGGAAGCGCTCAATCCAGCGGGATGTGCAGCATGCGCGCGCAATCCCGCGCCGCCGTACGCACTTCTTCCAGCGTGGTCGCCGTGAAATTCACGTGGCCCATCTTGCGCCCCGGCCGCGCTTCTTCTTTGCCATAGAGATGCAGGCGCGCAGTCGGCAACGCAGCGACGTCGTGCCACGGCGGCGTGCGGGCCTTGCTGCCTTCGAACCAGACGTCGCCAAGGATGTTGAGCATCGCCGCGGGCGAATGTTGCCGTGTGTCGCCTAGCGGCATGCCGGTCATGGCGCGGACTTGCTGCTCGAACTGACTGGTCGCGCAGGCATCGACGGTGTAGTGGCCGGAATTATGCGGACGCGGCGCCATTTCGTTTGCGATCAGCGAGCCGTCCTCCAGGATGAAGAACTCCACGCAGAGCACGCCCACATAATCAAGCTTGTCGGCAATGGTCAATGCCGCGTCCTGCGCCTGCGCCACGATCGCAGCGCTTGCATCCGGCGCGGGCACCACTGTCTTGGCGAGAATGCCGTCGACGTGCTGGTTTTGCGCGAGTGGAAAGACGGCGGACTTACCATCGCCCGAACGAGCGATCAGCACGGACACTTCGAATTTGAGCGGCATGCGCTTTTCGAGCACGCATGGCACGCCCGAGAGCGAACCGTAGGCCGTGCGCACCTCGTCCACATTGCGCACGCTGGTTTGCCCTTTGCCGTCATAGCCGAGCCGCGCCGTCTTCAGGATGCCGGGCAACACGGCGGCGATCTCCGCGTCGGAGAGGGCATCGAGCGCTTCAGTCGACTCGATCACGATATGGGGCGCTACCGGGACGCCCGCGCTCGCAATAAAACGCTTTTCCGCCACGCGATCCTGCGCAATAGCCACGCATCGGCCGGCCGGACTCACAAACGTGGTCTTCGCGATGAAGTCGAGGCTGGCGGACGGTACGTTCTCAAATTCCGTCGATACCGCCGCGCACAGCCGCGCAAGTTCGGTCAACGCGGCTTCGTCGTCGAAGGCGGCCCGCAGGTGTTTATCGGCGACGGCGCCCGCCGGACTCGACGGGTCCGGATCGAGGACAGCCACGCGATACCCCATGGATTGCGCGGCGAAACAGAACATGCGGCCAAGCTGGCCGCCTCCAACCATGCCGAGCCATGCGCCCGGCAGGATGGGAGAACTGGGTTTAGTTTGTGCGTTCATCGTGTGTACCCGGTCGCGGCCAGAAGTGTTTCGTGTATCGGGTTTTTGCTTGTAACTTGACTTCGCTTACAGCGGCGGGAGAACCATGCCCTCTGCCGCTTCCTTCTGGCGCGCGCGGAACGCGGTCAGTTTTTCGGCATAGGCGGGTTGGGTCACGGCAAGTATGGATACGGCGAACAACGCCGCGTTAGCCGCTCCGGCCTCACCAATGGCGAAGGTCGCGACCGGCACGCCCTTGGGCATCTGGACAATTGAATGCAGCGAATCCACGCCCTTCAGATACTTGCTCACCGCCGGCACGCCCAGCACGGGCACCGTGGTCTTGGCAGCCAGCATGCCGGGCAAATGCGCTGCACCTCCCGCGCCCGCGATGATCGCGGCCAGCCCGCGTTCGCGCGCCGTCTCGGCGTACTCGAACATCTCGTCGGGCATCCGGTGCGCAGAGACGACTTTCGCCTCATAAGGCACGCCGAATTCCTGCAGGATCGCGACCGCGTTCTTCATCACGTCCCAGTCGGAACTGGAACCCATCAACACGCCAACCAGTGGTGCGTCATGCGTGTGGGGCGCGGCGGCGGTCTGGACTTCACTCATCGTGCAGCATTCCTTTTGCGTGGGGACAGGTCTTGTACAACATTTTTGTGTGCGCAGTTCGTCCGGCGCGTGTCAGCGGTGCGCTGTGCGCCGGACCGAACCTCAGGCCAGCGACTCGCCCGTCAATCGCTGCAACGCCTCTTCGTACTTCTCGGCAGTTTTAGCGATAACGTCGTCCGGCAATTTCGGTGCGGGCGGTTCTTTCTTCCACGACTGGGTTTCGAGCCAGTCGCGCACGAACTGTTTGTCGAACGACGGTGGGTTCGTACCGACCTTGTAGCCATCGACGGGCCAGAAACGCGAGGAATCGGCGGTCAGCACTTCGTCCATCAGGAACAGTTCGCCGTGCTTGTCCAAGCCAAACTCGAATTTCGTGTCCGCGATGATGATCCCGCGCGTCGCCGCGTATTCCGCGGCTTCCTTGTACAGCTTGATGGAAATGTCGCGGATGGTCGCCGACAATTCCGTGCCGATCCGGCGTTCCATCTCGTTGTACGTGATGTTTTCGTCGTGATGGCCCATCTCGGCTTTCGCCGCTGGCGTGAAAATGGGTTCGGGCAGTTTTTCGGCGTTTTGCAGGCCCGGCGGCAATTCGACGCCGCACACGGAACCCGTGGCCTGATAGTCTTTCCAGCCGCTGCCGGCCAGATAACCCCGCACCACCGCTTCCACGAGGATCGGTTCCAGGCGCTTCACCACCGCAGCGCGGCCCGCCACCTGGTCGACTTCACCGGCGGCCACAACGGTTGCCGGATCGATGCCGGTATTATGGTTCGGCACAATATGCCGAAGCTTGGCGAACCAGAAATCAGCCATTTGGTTCAGGACGCGGCCCTTGTTCGGAATGGGCTCGCCCATGATCACGTCGAACGCGGACAGGCGGTCCGTGGTCACGATCAACAGCTTGTCCGTGCCGACCGCGTAGTTGTCGCGGACCTTGCCGCGACCGAGCAGCGGCAATGATTTGAGCGTGGATTCATACAGCGGGGAATGTGGGGTGGACATTGTCATCTACCGGATAAGTGCCGCAAAAGTGCCGTGACTGGGGACAAACGAAAAAAACAACGCGCCGTTCCCCAACGTGGCAGGAACGGCGGCTCAAATACGCGGGCTCCGCGGAGTCCGCCTTTGCATCAATTATGCACGGCGCACGCCGGTTAGCGCTTCGACCGGTCGGCTAACGCCGCCAGTTAAAGCGCACCGCCGTCTCACTTGACGATCTGCGCCAGTTCGCCGGACTTGTACTTCTCGGCGATTTTGTCGAGCGGGATCGGCTTGATCTTGCTGGCCTGCCCTTCGCAACCGAACTGCACATAGCGCTCCAGGCAAACTTTCTTCGCTGCCTCGCGCGCCGGCTTCAAATAATCGCGAGGATCGAATTTCGATGGATTTTCGCCGAAATAGCGCCGAATTGCACCCGTAATCGCTAAACGCAGGTCGGTATCGATATTCACCTTACGCACGCCGTGACGAATCCCCTCCTGGATTTCCTCGACCGGGACGCCATAGGTTTCCTTCATGTCGCCGCCAAACTCACGGATTTCGGCCAGCAAATCCTGCGGCACCGACGACGACCCGTGCATCACCAAATGCGTATTCGGAATGCGCCGATGAATTTCCTTGATCCGCTCGATCGCGAGGATATCGCCGGTTGGCTTCTTCGTGAACTTGTACGCGCCATGCGACGTGCCGATAGCAATGGCCAGCGCATCGCACTGCGTCTTCTTGACGAAATCAGCGGCTTGTTCGACGTCGGTCAGCAACTGCTCGCGCGTCATCATGCCTTCTGCACCGTGGCCGTCTTCCTTGTCGCCCTTCATGGTTTCCAGCGACCCGAGCACGCCCAGTTCCGCTTCCACCGTCACGCCAATGGAATGCGCCGCCTCGACCACCTTGCGCGATACGTCGACGTTGTACTCATAGGACGCCACGCTCTTGCCGTCCGCTTCGAGCGATCCATCCATCATCACGCTGGTGAAACCGCTGCGAATCGCCGCCATGCAGACCGCCGGCGATTGCCCGTGATCCTGGTGCATCACGACCGGAATGTGCGGATACGACTCCACGGCCGCTTCAATCAGGTGGCGCAGGAACGCCTCGCCCGCGTACTTCCGCGCGCCAGCCGACGCCTGCATGATCACAGGCGCGTTCACTTCGTCGGCCGCCGCCATGATCGCCTGGACCTGCTCCAGGTTGTTCACATTGAATGCCGGAAGCGCGTAGCCGTTTTCAGCCGCGTGATCCAGCAGTTGCCGCATTGATACGAGAGGCATGGGTGAAACTCCTTGAGATGAAACGAATTCTGGGCGCGCGGACAAATTTGAAATGTTCTAGCCGCAAGCCAGCGCTCGATTTCGCTGGCTTGCGTGTTCCGCTGCGCAGTTCCGCAATTTTTTACGTTCCACGCGGTCGCTCAAGGCGTTCCGGCACGCGTGAAACTCACTACGGGCGAGTGACCGATGGCTCGCCGCTTCTTCAGAACGGATCGCCGACGCGCACGATTTTCATCGCATTCGTGCCACCCGCCTGGCCCATCGGCTCGCCGACGGTCAGCACAACCATGTCGCCACGCGCCGCATAACCCTTCGACACCACCACTTCCAGCGCCTGGTGCAGCGCTTCGTCGCGATCCGAGCACGGGTCCAGATGCAGCGACGTCACGTTCCGATACAGCGCCATCGTCCGCTCGCTGCCGGTACGCGGTGTGAGCGCGAAAATCGGCACGTGGGTCCAGTGACGCGACATCCATAGCGCGGTTGCGCCCGATTCGGTCAGCGCGACGATCGCCTTCGCGCCCAGGTGAAAGGCCGTGAACAGCGCACCCATCGCGATGGACTGGTCGATGCGCGTGAACGTGCGATCGAGGAAATCCTTGTCGAGTTCGGTCGTTTCCGATTTTTCCGCTTCCACGCAGATCGCAGCCATCGTTTCGATGGTCGTCACCGGATATTTGCCCGCCGCCGTTTCCGCCGACAACATCACGGCGTCCGTGCCGTCGAGCACCGCGTTCGCCACGTCCGACACTTCCGCGCGCGTCGGCACGGGTGCGTAGATCATGGATTCCATCATCTGCGTGGCTGTGATCACGAACTTGTTCGACTCGCGCGCCATGCGGATCATGCGTTTTTGCAGCGCCGGAACCGCCGCGTTGCCGACTTCCACCGCGAGATCTCCCCGGGCGACCATGATGCCGTCCGAGGCATCGAGAATGCCTTGCAGCGCGGGAATCGCTTCGGCGCGTTCAATCTTCGCGATCATCTTCGGCTTGATGCCATAAGGCGCGCCCGCGATATTCGCGAGTTGGCGGGCCATTTCCATGTCGGTGGCGTTCTTCGGAAACGACACGGCGACGAAATCCGCGCCGAGGGACATCGCCGTCTTGATGTCCTCCATGTCCTTTTCGGTCAGCGCCGGAGCCGTGAGGCCGCCACCCTGACGGTTGATGCCCTTGTTGTTCGAGAGCTCGCCGCCCACTTTGACGGTCGTGTGAATCTCTTCGCCGATCACGCGCTTGACGTCGAGGACGATCAGGCCGTCGTTGAGCAAAAGGACGTCGCCGACGCGCAGGTCGCGCGGCAAATCCTTGTAATCCAGGCCGCAGCGCTCGTCGCTACCCAATTCGCAACGGGCATCGAGGATGAACGAATTGCCCGTCTCCAGCATGATCTTGCCATTCTCGAACTTGCCGACGCGGATCTTCGGCCCTTGCAGGTCGGCCATGATCGCGACCTCGCGGCCGCATTGCTTCGCGGCGTCCCGTACGTATTGGGCGCGCTGGCGATGATCGTCGGCGGTGCCATGGGAGAAATTCATCCGGACCACGTCGAGACCCGCCTGCATCATTTGCAAGAGGATTTCGGGTGTACTGGAAGCCGGGCCGATGGTAGCGACAATCTTTGTAGCGCGATGCATGGATTTCCTCGTCTGGGTGGTAGCGCCTGGAGCGTTGCTGCGAGTGCGGTTCGCCGACGGGATGAAAGGTGCCTCCGTCTGCGGGCGCGCGCCGGCTCGTGCTGGCGTCGCTTTTTGATGGTGGTTCTGATGATTGTTCTGTGTTCGCGACGCGTTTGCGCCGTACATCGTCACAGCGGTTTCCTGCTCGACATGGCCGGCCGGGAAGCCCCGTACGCGGCGGGCGGCGGAAATCTGTGCCGCACCGGTTCCGGTAGCTGGAACTTTGGACGTTGCCTCAGGTACTGCGGATACTTCCGGCCCGCCCCCCTCGTCCACCGTTTCACGCTGACTCGGTTCCACTATCGAGCTCGCGCCACGCAGCGCTTGACCGGCAGCCCGACGTTTCGACGTGGAACCCTTCTTAAGTGCGCTCCGCTTTATCGGCTCGGACATGGGCTCAAGCCCGCGATTCGAGGATTTCCACCGCCGGCAGCGTCTTGCCTTCCAAAAACTCGAGGAACGCGCCGCCACCGGTCGAGATATAGCTGATCTTGTCGTGGATGCCGTACTTCTGGATGGCCGCGAGCGTATCGCCGCCGCCCGCAATCGAAAACGCCGATGAATTCGCAATCGCGTCGGCCAACGTCTTCGTGCCGTTGCCAAACTGGTCGAATTCAAACACGCCGACCGGGCCGTTCCAAACGATCGTGCCGGCCTTCTCAATCTGCGCAGCCAGCGCCTTTGCGGTGTCCGGACCGATATCGAGAATCAGGTCGTCGTCCTGGACCTGATCGACGGCTTTCGTTTCGGCCTTCGCCGTCGCGGCGAATTCCTTCGCCGTCACCACGTCGGTCGGAATCGGCACCGATGCCCCGCGCGCACGCGCTTCGCTGATGATCGCCTTCGCTTCATCGACGAGATCCTTCTCCGCCAGCGACTTGCCGATGTTCAAGCCCGACGCGAGCATGAACGTATTCGCGATGCCGCCTCCTACGATCAACTGGTCCACTTTCGCAGCCAGCGACTTGAGGATGGTGAGCTTGGTCGATACCTTCGATCCCGCCACGATCGCAACCAGCGGCCGCTTCGGCACGCCTAGCGCTTTGCCGAGCGCGTCGAGTTCGGCGGCGAGCAAGGGACCCGCGCAGGCGACCGGTGCGTACTTCGCGATCCCGTGCGTGGTCGCTTCCGCGCGATGCGCCGTGC
>NZ_JBAUSA010000759.1:0-3753 GCF_049581465.1 Caballeronia sp.
ATCCATTCGTTGAGCCACCGCTGCATGTCCTCACGCTCCTTAAATGCACCAATCTTGTCACGCACGATGCACTTGAGGTAATGCGCGAAGCGCGAACAAGCAAAGAGGTACGGCAGTCGCGCGGACAGGTTCGCATTCGCTGTTGCATCGGCGTCGTGATATTCCGCAGGCTTTTGCATCGACTGCGCACCGATGAACGTGGCGTGGTCGGTGTTCTTGCGGTGAATCAACGGAATGAAGCCATTGCGGGCCAGTTCGGCCTCACGCCGGTCCGAGATTGCGATCTCGGTCGGACACTTCATGTCGATACCGCCGTCGTCGGTCGGGAAACTGTGGCACGGCAGATTCTCGACCGTACCGCCCGATTCCACGCCGCGAATCAACGTGCACCAGCCGTATAGCTTGAATGACCGGTTGATATTCACGCCCATCGCATAGGCCGCATTGGCCCATGCATAGTGGCGATGATCGGAGCCGTTGGTGTTTTCTTCAAAGTCGAACTCATCGACCGGATTGGTCTTCGCGCCGTACGGCAAACGCGACAGGAAACGCGGCATCGCAAGCCCGATGTAACGGGCGTCCTCGGTGTTGCGCAGTGAATTCCACGGCGCGTATTCCAGGTTCTGCGCGAAGATCTTGGTCAAGTCGCGCGGATTCGCCAACTCTTGCCACGATTCCATTTGCAGTACTGAGGGCGAAGCACCGGAAATAAACGGCGTATGCGAAGCCGCCGATACCTTGGCGATCGATCCCAGCAGATCCACGTCGGGCGGAGTGTGATCGAAGTAATAATCGGCGACCAGGCAACCATAGGGCTCGCCGCCCAGTTGCCCGTACTCTTCTTCATAGATTTGCTTGAAGAGAGGACTTTGGTCCCACGCCGCGCCCTTATAGCGCTTCATCGTGCGCCGCAGCTCTTCCTTCGATACATCCATGAACCGGATCTTGAGCTTCTCGTCGGTCTCGGAGTTCGACACGAGATGGTGCAGGCCTCGCCAGGCTGATTCCAGCTTCTGGAAGTCGGCGTGATGCACGATCAGGTTGATCTGCTGCGACAACTTGTGGTCGATCTCGGCGATGATCGCCTCGATACTTTTATAGGCGTCGTCGCTGATCGTGATCGATTGCGCCAGAGCCTGTTCGGCGAGGGTCTGCACAGCGAACTCGACCGCTTCGCGCGCTTGTTCGGTCTTCGGCTTGAACTCCTGCGCGAGCAAGTGCGTGAAATCGTCGTAGGTCTGCGCGCCTGTGCCCGTAGCCTGTGCTGCTTGCTTTGCCATGCTCAACTCCTTGGTTATCCGTGAATTTATTGGATCGGGTTCAGACTGGATCGGTCGAGTCCTGGCTATCGTTGGCAGCCTTCGGTTTGGCAGCAGAGGCCAGCGCCTTGAGCAGAGCCGGGTCCTGCAACACTTTGTTGACGAGGCCTTCGGCGCCGGACTTGCCGTCCATGTACGTTTGCAGGTTCGCGAGCTGGGTACGGGCGTCGAGCAACTGGGCCAGCGAGTCGACCTTGCGCGCTACGGCGGCCGGAGAAAAGTCCTCGATGCTCTCGAACGTCATGTCGACCATCAGGTGGCCATCGCCTGACAGCGTGTTGGGAACGGCAAATGAGACCCTCGGCTTGATCGCTTTCATGCGTTCATCGAAATTGTCGATGTCGATGTCCAGAAACTTGCGATCGGCCACGGGAGGTAGCGTCTCGGTCGGCTTGCCGGAGAGATCGGCGAGCACACCCATCACGAACGGCAGTTCGATCTTCTTTTCTGAGCCGTAGACTTCAACGTCGTATTCAATCTGCACGCGAGGCGCGCGATTGCGACCGATGAATTTCTGCGAACTGTTGGCAACGGACATGCTGGACTCCTGAGCGGGACGAATGAAACTGCAATAAAGAGGGAAATTGCCGGCTGGCTACGCGTCAGTGGACCTGCGCAGCGTGAGGTGCAACCTGAGTACCCGGGCAGCGGAAGACGAGGCCCGCGTGCTCCTTTTGGTCGGCGTCATCGACGTCGATTTCAATGCGCGCGAGCGGCGTTTTCGCCGAGAACGCGTCGAACCACAAAGCCGACAGCTTCGGCAACACGTGCTGCTCGATGAAGCCGATCAGCACGCGCGCGCCGGTCTCCTGCACCAGACACCGTTCGACGATGTGGTCAACGACGGCATCGGCATAAACGAGCGTGATGCTATGGGTATCGACCATGCGCTTGACGACACGGTCCAGGTGCAGCCGAACGATGCTCGCGAGCGTGTCGCGGGCGAGCGGGAGATAAGGCACGACAGTGAGACGCCCGACGAAAGCGGCCGGAAATGTTTTAAGCAGCTCCGGCGTCAGCGCGCTGCGCAGAGCGTCGGCATCGGGCATTAACGCGGGATCAGCGCATAGGCTCGCCGTCAGTTCGGCACCAACGTTGCTGGTAAGCAGGATGACTGTGTTTCTGAAATCGATCAGGCGTCCATCACTGTCTTCCATCCGGCCCTTGTCGAGCACCTGGAAGAACATTTCCAGCACATCCGAGTGCGCCTTTTCGATTTCGTCGAGCAGCACCACCGAGTACGGGCGGCGGCGCACGGCTTCAGTCAGCACGCCCCCTTCGCCATAACCGACATAACCGGGTGGGGCGCCTTTGAGCCCCGAGACGGTATGGGCTTCCTGATACTCGCTCATATTGATCGTGATCAGGTTCTGCTCACCGCCATAAAGCGCTTCGGCCAGCGCGAGCGCGGTCTCCGTCTTGCCGACACCGGAGGGTCCGGCAAGCAGGAATACGCCGATTGGCTTATTGGGATCAGTCAGGCCCGCGCGGGCTGTCTGCACGCGTTCGCCGATCTGGCGCAAAGCATCGCTCTGGCCGATTACGCGTTTTGCGAGCGTAAGGGGCAGTGCCATCACGGCGCTCACTTCATCGGTCATCATTCGACCGGTCGGGATGCCGGTCCAGTCGGACACGATGCTGGCCACGATGGTGGCGTTGACTTCGGGGAAGACGAGCGACGTGTCGAGCTGAAGCGCATTGAGCGCGTGTTCGAGTTTGCGTAGGGTCTCGAGCGAAGCAGGATCTGCGTCGGGTGATGCATGTCCATGGGCGAGACCGCGGGCTTGCAGCAACGACTGCGCCGCCTCGGACTGTGCCCGCCAGCAAGCTTCGATCTCGCCGATTTCGACGGTGAGCGTATCGATCCTCGATTGCGCCCGCTCGAATGACGCCGTTACGTCGATCCCGATGCGCGCCTCGCGCTTCAACAGGTCGCGCTCGACCTGCACGGCCAGCAGTCGCTGCCGCGCATCCTGCAACTCGCCCGGAGGCGCGTGCTGCGATAAAGCCACCCGTGCACAGGCGGTATCCAGCAGGCTGATCGCCTTGTCTGGCAGCTGCCGTGAGGGAATGTAGCGATGCGACAGCGTGACAGCCGCGCGGATCGCCTCGTCGAGAATCTCGACGCCGTGATGCTCGGCAAACGTTTGAGCCACGCCGCGCAACATGTCGATCGCAGCCGCCTCTTCCGGCTCCATGACTTGCAGCACCTGGAACCGACGCGTGAGCGCCGGGTCCTTCTCAATATGGCGCTTGAACTCCGACCACGTTGTCGCGCCGATGGTGCGGAGCGTGCCCCGAGCCAAAACGGGTTTTAGCAGGTTCGCTGCGTCACCTGTACCGGCTTGTCCGCCCGCGCCGATCAACGTGTGAATCTCATCGACGAAGAGAATGATCGGCGCGGGCGACTTCGTCGCCGCTTCAAGTACGCCCT
>NZ_JBAUSA010000760.1:0-3221 GCF_049581465.1 Caballeronia sp.
AAGAAATGAAGTCCCGCCCCGGATAGGGGCTAACAGAAATAAGCAAGAAAATACTACTTATGCAGAACGACCACGCGAGCAGAAGGACTCTATCCTAGCCTCACACTCGCCGCGCGCAGCACCCCGCCCTAGCCCCACACTCCCCGCGAGCAGCACCCCTCCGCATGTAACACCGCCTCACCCTAAAGGAACGGAACGGCACGACCCCCTACCATCCTTGCCGCGGATATTGCGGCGTTTGCGGCTGCGGGCCACACGCAACATACGCGCCTCTGTAGCTATCGAAGCAATATCCCGGCGGCGGCGCAGGCTGCGCATAGACCGGCTGTTGCGCATAGACAGGCTGGGCATAAACCGGCTGATACACCGGTTGTGCATACACCGGCTGCGCATAGACCGGAGCCGGGGTTGCCACCGAGGCCACGACCGCGCCGATTACCGCCCCGCCGAGCAACGCACCGACGATCGCGCCACCATCATTGCCGCCGCCGTAGTACCCGTGGGCCGATGCCTGACCGGCCACCGAAAGACTTCCGGCCATCAACAACACTGCAGCTATGCGTTTCATTTTTCTTCTCCAGATCCCGTGCTCGGGACTATCGAAAGAATCTTATGCCGATGCTCAAGAAATAATTGAAGCACTTAGTAACCGATAATTTCAGCGGATACATGTTCACTTCGCGGCCAACGCCCGCCTTACGGCACCCGTCTCGCCGTGCGGCACGAAAATGTACCCCTGTCCCCACACCGTCTGCACGTACCGCGGATCGGACGGATCAGCTTCTAGCAAACGCCGCAGCCGCCATATCGATACATCGAGGCTCCGGTCCCGATACGTCCCCGACTGACCGCGCAATTTCTCGATCAACTGCGCGCGCGTCAAGACCACCATCGCGTTCTTCACGAAAATCTTGAGCATGGCGAATTCGGCCGACCTGAGCGGCACACGGGCGCCGTCGTGCCGCAACTCCCGCGCGGCGAAGTCCACCTCGTAAGGCCCGAACCGATAAGGCGGCCGGTCTTCAGGCGCACCGGGAAGAGCAGTTCGCGCAGGACGACGCCGGCGACGCTCCGCTGTTCTGCCTCGACCTCGCCGCCGGAGATGCGTTTCGCGTCTCGCGTACGTCGCTCGACCGCCTGGTGACGAATCTGGTCGATAACGCGCTCGAACACGGCGCGCCGCCCGTCGACATCAGCACCGCACGGAAAGCGGGCGAGTGGGTGATCACCGTGCGCGACTACGGCGAGGGCATTGCGCCCGAGCGTCTGGACGATGCCCGCAAGCCCTTCGTCCGTCTTGATCCCGCGCGCGCCGGCGATGGCCATTGCGGACTCGGGCTGGCAATCGTCGGACGGCTCGCGCGCGAACTCGGTGGCCGTTGCGAAATCGCTAACGCGCCGGATGGCGGGCTTGTCGTGCGCATCGTGATTCCCACGGACGATACCGCGCGCGCCAGTCCGCCCTCTTTCGCCTTGCCCGAGCCCGTCCTCGCGACCTGAGCACGTGTAAAAAGCGCGCGTAGTTATTGCCCGCTATTATGAGAAAACCGCGCGCGGCGGCCTGCATGCCGTGCGCGGTAAACAGTACGACGATAACGCCCAGTTCCGGCCTATATATGGCTGCGACTGCTTCACTGCGATCAAGCCGTCCGCTGTGCGCGCTTCTTGCTTCTTCGAGGCTTCGCTCAGCGGTCTCCCGTTAGTTCCAGGCGACCCCGCGAACGACACAATCTTGTCACGCACCAACAGCCGCGCTCGTGAGAGAAGCGGTGCCACGGAGACGCTCGATGCCTCAAGCCACGACGCAAGCCGCCCTATCGCCCGCTTTCTCCTCTGCCTTTGCCGCAGCCGTCCACGAAGGTCTTACGCACGCGCCGCAAAAAGAATTGCCCTCGATGTACCTGTACGACGAAGTCGGCTCCGCGCTCTTCGAGGTCATCACCGCATTGCCTGAATATGGTGTGACGCGGGCAGAGGAGCGCGTGCTGACGGCTCATGCCGCCGATATCGTCGCCGAATTGCCGCGCGAGGTGACCGTCGCCGAACTCGGCAGTGGCAGCGGCCGTAAAACGCGCTGGATTCTCGAAGCGCTGTGTAGAAAACGACCGACCGAATACTGTCCGATAGAAATATCGCCAACGGCGTTGCAATTATGCCGAAGAGAACTCGGCGACATAGAACGCATATCGATTGTCGGCTACGAGCGCGACTATCTGGCCGGCTTGGCCGAGGTCAGCGCAAACAGGAAACCGCACGAAGTTTTGCTGGTGCTGTTTCTCGGCAGTACGATCGGCAACTTCGCGCGGCTTGCCGCCACGCGCTTTCTCAAGTCGATCCGCTCGATGTTGAAACCCGGCGACGCGTTGCTACTGGGCATGGACCTGCTCAAGCCGGTTGATGTGCTGATCGCGGCCTACGATGACCCTATCGGCGTCACGGCCGCGTTCAACCTGAACTTGCTCGCGCGGGTCAATCGCGAACTGGACGCCGATATCCCGCTCGATGCCTTCGAACACCTTGCGCGCTTCAATCCGGACGCGCGCAGTGTGGAGATGCATTTGCGCGCCAAGCGACCGGTTAGAGCGACCATTCGCGGGGCTGGGTTGACCGTGGAATTTGCTGAAGGCGAGACGATCTGGACCGAAAGCAGTCACAAATACGCCGCCGATGAAGTCGGGCCGCTCGCCGCCGACGCCGGTTTTGCATTTACCCGGCAATGGCGCGATGACAAATGGGGATTTGCGGAGAGCCTGTTGGTCGCGCGTTAAGGCCACAGTGCTCAGTGCCAGGCTCAGTGCTGCTCGAATCGCTCGAAACGTTTTTCCATGTAGCGTTCTTCGCTGACCAGATCCGTGACGCGTGCGTGGGGCGGCCCGCGCCGCAGCCATTCAAGCATCAGGTCCACCTGATTGGCGGGCCCCTGGATCAACGCTTCGACCGACCCATCTTCCAGATTTGCCACCCAGCCGCGCACGCCGAGCGCGTGGGCGCGGCGTACGGTGGCGTGACGGAAGCCGACCCCCTGCACGAGGCCTTTCACGTGCACGTAATATGTTTCGATTCGAGTATCTAGGTTCGGACCCGGCATGGGTTTCTCCTGAGGGCGCTTTCGCGGGTTGGTGTGGGGTTATCAGGCCGCATTTTAGACAAGACTGGCGGATGTGGTGGGGGCGAGGTTTGGGGGGTGCTGCTCGCGGAGAGTGTGGGGAGAGCGTTGAGTC
>NZ_JBAUSA010000761.1:0-16093 GCF_049581465.1 Caballeronia sp.
CATTCGTTTTCCTTATGACCTTTGCGGTTCGGCCGGTTACAATTTTGATCATGAAATGCGGAAATTGGGAGCGCTCCAAGCCATGACCGGGTCTGCCGTGCAGTAACAACACTTGCAATCGATGCGCTTCCTCCGCTCGATTCGAGTATCGTTGTCCAGACATCAGCGAGTGAAGAAGGGTCTGCATTCGTTCTAGTCGCGTCATCCATGAGTCTCAACAGAGCTAAGACAGGTGTTCTCGTTAGAATGAGTAAGTAAGCGCATAGGGTGCGCCATAGCCATCAGGCGGCTAACCTCACGTCTCACTACTAGTGATACCCAGGCGCTTGTAATGAGATCAGTGTGGCGCAATTCGGCAGCAGCGGTGAATACTTAAACGTATCAAGTTTGTGCCCGATCCTTTCACTCACCGCGGTTGATGTGCATCACCTTTCGTCGTAAATTCAGACGCCGCTGCCGTAAGATCGACTCTTACGTATCACGTCGTAGAGTAGGTCGCTGAATAAGCTACCGACTTGATGTGCTCTATCAGGTTGCCGGGCGTTTCGATGCGCGCAAGCCCATGCTCGAAAATGTATTTCGCCACCGAAGCTGCCACATGCATTGATGCCTCATAAATCTTGCTTTGCGGCGGATAGATCAAGCCTTTCTCGAGGCTTTCGTCGCTGACCTGCTCAGCGACTGCCTTGGCCGCGATGATAAACATTGCGTCCGTCACGCGAGACGCCTGCGTAGCGAACACGGCCATACCCATCGCGGGGAAAATATAGACGTTGTTGCCTTGCCCGGGAACGAACGTTCGCCCTTCAATCTCGACGGGCGGGAACGGGCTTCCACTCGCGAAGATCGCTTTGCCCTTGGACCATCGGTAGGCCTCGTCCGCCGTGCACTCCGACCGCGACGTGGGATTCGAATATGGGAAAATAATCGGGCGCTCGTTGATCGCGCTTATGGCTTCGATCACCTCCTGGGTGAAGAGCTTGGGCACCGTACTGACACCAATGATGCCCGTAGGCTTCAGCGCTTTGACGGCATCGGCGAACGAACTGACCGGATCATGATCAATGGCAAAGACCTTTTGAAAATCCGCGAGATCGGTGCGTGATTTGACCATCAGTCCATTGATATCGAACAGGTTATTCCGCTTGCGGGCGGTATCGATATCGATCCCTTCGAGCGCCATGGCTTGGCTGATCAATTCCGCGATGCCCGTTGCCGCCGAACCGCCTCCCAGGAATAGGAAACGCTGCTCAGTTAGTTTTTTCTTCGAGATGCGCAGCGCAGCGTAGATGCCCGCCAGCGCGACGGCGGCGGTGCCCTGGATGTCATCGTTATAGGTGCATATTTTCTCCTTGAAGCGCGCGAGCAGCGGCACTGCATTGAAGTTGGCGAAGTCTTCCCACTGGATGCAACACTTCGGATATGCTTCCTGCACGGCGGCTACAAATTCGTCGACGAATGCGTGATATTCGTCACCACGCACTCGGTCTTGACGGAACCCAAGATAGAGCGGGTCGTCGATCAACGTGGCATTGTTCGTGCCAACATCGAGCATCACAGGCAGACAGTGCGCTGGCGGCACGCCGGCGCAGGCGGTGTACAACGAAAGCTTGCCAATGGGGATACCCATGCCGCCCACGCCGAGATCACCAAGCCCAAGAATGCGTTCTCCGTCCGTTACCACGATGAACCGGACATCCTTTTCCGGCCAGTTGGCCAGCAGGGCCTTCACGCGGCCGCGCGCGCTGATCGGAATGTAAAGGCCGCGAGTTGCGCGGAATATGTGGTCGAATTTCTGGCACGCTTCGCCCACCGTCGGCGTATAGACGATTGGCATGAACGTCGCCGGATCCGACATCAGCACCGCGTAGAAAAGCGTCTCGTTGCGAGCCTGGAGGTCGGACAGAAGCAGGTACTTTTGTAGATCGCTATCAAGATGAGAAAGCTCGGCATGCGTACGCGCGACCTGGAGTTCCAGTGTGCTCACGCCCGGCGGCAGAAGTCCTTCGATGTGATGTTTTTCGCGCTCGTCTTGCGTGAACGCCGACCCGTGATTGAGGCGGGGATTGTGGATGAGACTGTAGCCGGACGGTGACGTGGACATGGGTTACTCCCCTTTTTCTGATCAGGTGAGGACACATTGCATTGAAGGGCGAATAAATGCGGTGCCTGGCAAGCGACGCCCAGATCCGGTGGTCAAGCCCTGTTTTGTCACAACGGCGAAACCGCCGACAGTGTATGCGGCTTCAAAGCTCTGGCGTCTGCGTCTGCTTTGTCCTGCCGCTCGTCACAGCCAAGCCTACGTGAAAAGCATATAGGCTGCAACTCATCGGGCACCCCTTGAGTAAGACTTATTGTCAGGTAGTTCGCTTGGTCTACGCGAGTTGCTATGACCCCTGGCCGCTGACCCGTCTGGTCCGCAAACGCGTTCCGAATTTCGGCTTGGGTCATCGATCGACGAATCATTTTGCCGACATCCAACGCACTCGTCCGCCCCCCTTTTTCTGTACAACTATGCATACTCTTCGGTGATTTGTGCGTGCCAGTCGACATGCCGGAGGGGTGCGCACGAGACTCAACTCCGCGCCCCTAAAATCGCCTATGCTTGGCCAACCGAAACGAATTTGGTCACGAGATGCGCGACTTATCACAGGCCAGCGGCTGTCGTATCGGTGGCACTGTGTTGTTACCCTTGATAGCTCATGTCACTGCGCATCTGGTCTCGGGTGTCTTCACTGAAATTCCTGTATGTTCGCAACGAACTAAGTTATTGGATAATCCTTTAGGTATTCTAAATGTCGAGCCTAAAAAGACCGGGAAGGACGCGTGAAGGATCGAGTACGTGTAGCTGCGCCCCGCTTGATCGAAGGCGAAAAGACATTCGACGATCGTCGCGCCATCGGGACCCACCAGGCCACGCAGCCGCCCACCTTCGCTCAAGTCGGACTTCCTGACGTAGGGAAACCAATCCGGCAATGATCCGCCGATCAGTACCCACGCATCGGCGGCCAAAACGGGAAGCTCGATGTTTGCTGCGGCCTTTGCCATGACTTCCCCTTGATCAGTAGTCAATGGGCAGAGGTGCGTTCGGGGCGACTAAACCGTCCCCGCGCAAGTCCCGCCAGAAGTCGGCAGGGACCATCAGCGTGAGCGCGCCACGGTCTTCCTTGATGCGCTCGGGTTTGCTCGCCCCGGGGATCACGGCAACGGCGGCCGGGTGCGCCAACCGCGTTAAAGATAGTGAAGTCTTGTAAATTGCCTGGTCCGTATCCGAGTTGGCACAAGTTTCCGATCCTCCCAAGACATCGCATCATCGAACTTCGCGTCATATCGGAACGAGTCAGACCTCATCTTCCGGCAGTTGGCAGAGTTGGTGGTAAAAGGTCTGGATATCAGCGAAGTAAAATGGACGAAACGCCCCGTAGACGTTTTTCCAGTCCGGCATGTAGCTCAAGAGATGTTCTCGAAATATTGTCACTACTTCCGGACTGAGATCCTTGCGCACGATGAGGACCGCGGGCACGCAAGAGTCATATTTACCAATGACCTTCGTCATCTGCGCGTTCTCGGGCGTCATCTTCCATACGTCTTCCAGAATCATCGTTGCGCGGACAGACTTCGCCACAACAGCGTCCACCCGGTCCTGCCATCCGGCAACCTGCTTGAGTTCGAAGAACGTTTCAAGCTTCTTCCCTTTCTCATGAAGCATGATTGCGGGCGGAAAAAAACTGGATGAACAGGACCTGTTTAGATACCCATACATCGATCCTTCAAGATCGTCGAGGCTGCTCGCCTGATCGTCTTGACGAACCACAAGGAGGGTGCGTTGAGCGGGTTGGCCGGAGAACTTCGACGTTGCGATGGCGAGGCCGCGATAGTGCGGGTTACCCTTTCTCATCATCACGCAGAAACCCGCCCCCGGAACATAGGCCATGTTTGGGCCGCCCTCCTCGATCATCTGGTTCATCTTTCGAAGGTCCGTCGTCGCCTCGGCGCTAATGCCTGCCTCCGAGAAGATGCTTGTCCAAGGTTCATCCGTTACGGGAAAATCCAGATTCTTGTTCAGAAGAAACGTCAGATTCTGCTGTGCCATGGTTATCACCTTCTCTATGTGACGACATAGGACTTACATGTAACTCAGGGATTGTCGTCGTGCCATTGTTCCTTGAGGCCAGCTCAAAACAAAGGCCGGTTGGATGGCGCGTCGGCGCTGTCAGCCACGTCGACGGCGCGCACAGTAGCGACGGTCCGCTCGGCGAGGCCGTTGATCCGCGAGAGGTAGTTTTGGAAGTGAGCGTTGTCGCGATGCGACGCTACGAAGTTTTCTTAAGGACTTACGCGAAGTGGCTGGACGGCGGCCAAAACGATATGGAGATGGCGCGCCTAGAGGATTCGTTATTGTCCCCCGTCAGTCCCCAAAAGAAAGAATCTTCGCCTAAGTAGCTGTTAATACTGTGAAATTTGGTGGGCCGGGTGGGATTCGAACCCACTATCGGTCGATTATGAGTCGACAGCTTATACCAATTAAGCTTCCGGCCCTTTCTACAAAAGGCAATCTGGCGACTGCCTGCGGTGCGCGTCAAAGTGATTCGCACGCACTCGCGAAGGTCTGCGAGTTTGCCTTGAAACGGCGATCAAAACAAGCGCGGCGGGCTAGATTCAGCCCGCCGCGCTCGGATTTACACTCGCGCACCCTGCCGTTCAGTTCCCTTCGAGGAACGACTTCAGCTTGTCCGAACGGCTTGGATGGCGGAGCTTGCGCAACGCCTTGGCTTCGATCTGGCGAATCCGCTCGCGTGTCACGTCGAACTGCTTGCCGACTTCTTCAAGCGTGTGATCCGTGCTCATTTCAATACCGAAGCGCATGCGCAGCACTTTGGCTTCACGCGGTGTCAGCGAGTCGAGCACGTCCTTCACGACGTCGCGCATGCTGGCGTGCAACGCGGCGTCGGCCGGAGCCACCGTATTCGTATCTTCGATAAAGTCGCCAAGGTGCGAATCGTCGTCGTCACCGATCGGCGTTTCCATGGAGATCGGCTCCTTCGCGATCTTCATGATCTTGCGGATCTTGTCTTCCGGCATCTCCATCTTTTCGGCTAGCGTAGCCGGATCCGGCTCAAGACCGGTTTCCTGCAGGATCTGCCGCGAAATACGGTTCATCTTGTTGATCGTTTCGATCATGTGAACCGGAATCCGGATGGTACGCGCCTGGTCGGCGATCGAACGCGTGATGGCCTGGCGAATCCACCACGTGGCGTAGGTCGAAAACTTGTAGCCACGGCGATACTCGAACTTATCCACCGCCTTCATCAAGCCAATGTTGCCTTCCTGGATCAAATCGAGGAATTGCAGGCCACGGTTCGTGTACTTCTTCGCAATCGAAATCACGAGACGCAAGTTCGCTTCCGTCATTTCGCGCTTCGCCTGACGCGCCTTCAATTCACCCGCCGCCATCTGGCGATTGGTTTCCTTCAGGTCCTTCAACGGCAACACCACGCGCGCCTGCAAGTCGAGCAAACGCTGCTGCTGCTCGCGAATCGCCGGCACGTTGCGAGCCAGAATCACGCTGTAGCCGTGATTCTCCGCGACCACTTTCTCCGACCATTCCAGATCCGTCTCGCTGCCCGGGAAACGCGCAATGAATTCGGCACGCGGCATGCCGCATTTATCGACGACCGTATGCAGGATCTGGCGCTCCACCTGACGTACTTCATCAACTTGCGCCCGCAGCGTGTCGCACAGGCGCTCGACCGTCCGTGCGGTGAAGCGGATGGTCATCAGTTCGGTTTGAATGGCTTCCTGCGCCCTCAGGTACGCCTTCGACTTATAACCTTCCTTCTCATACGCGCGACGCATCTTGTCGAACCACTCGCTGATCAACGAGAATTTTTCAAGCGCCGCGCGCTTGAGCGCTTCGAGTTGAGCCGCGTTCGCGTTGGCCTGAGCCGTAGTTTCGTCGACCTCTTCCTCGTCCTCGTTCGGCTCCTCGACCTCTTCCTCTTCGCTTTCGATGGCTTCAGCTTCCTGCTCGGAGAAACCGTCGACATCCGCGGCGTTCGGATCGATCAGGCCGTCGACGAGTTCATCCACGCGCGTTTCTTCGTTCTGCACGCGCTCGGCCATCGCGAGGATGTCGGCAATAGTTGTCGGGCAAGCGGAGATGGCCATGACCATGTGCTTCAGGCCGTCCTCAATGCGCTTCGCAATCTCGATTTCGCCTTCGCGCGTCAGCAGTTCGACCGTACCCATCTCGCGCATGTACATGCGCACGGGGTCCGTTGTCCGGCCGAATTCGGAATCCACGGTGGAGAGCGCAACTTCAGCTTCCTCCTCGACTTCATCATCCGACGATGCCGCCGGCGCGTTGTCGTTGAGCAACAGCGTTTCGGCGTCGGGCGCCTGCTCGTACACCGCCACGCCCATGTCGTTGAATGTGCTGATGATGCCTTCGATCGCTTCGGTTTCAGCAAAGTTGTCGGGCAGGTGATCGTTGATTTCAGCGTAGGTCAGGAAACCGCGTTCCTTGCCGAGCTTGATCAGCGCGCGCAGCTTCGCGCGCCGCTCCTCGAGTTCCTCGGCCGTACCGGGCGCCGTGGACGCAAACGCATCCTTCAGTAATGCTTTTTCCTTCGCACGACGGTCGCGAGCCTTGACCTTTTCGACCTTTGCCGGAGGCGCGGCTACCGGGTCCGCAGCGGCCGGAGCGGCCGAGGCGGCTTGCACGTTCTGCGTTGCATCGTCATCGACGGGTACTTCGTTCAGCTTTTTCGTCATGGAGTTTGCCGTACCGGCTTTAGTCTCGACTCACGGCTGCTGGACGACAGCCGATGGAACCGTGGATACTGGATTTGCGCGCGCTGCCTTGTCCCGCGCCCCCCGGGCAACCTGCCGCCCGGAGTCCTGCTCCGGAACGCACCGCACGTTGCGAACGCCCAAGCCTGTTTCGGCTCTTGCTTCGTGTTGCACACCCGGCCCGCTTGTGGCAGCCGCTTCCTTTGCACTCGCCCGCTTTCTGGCCGACCCGCCGGCCGAACCCGACGAGCTTGCCCAACCTGCTGAACCCGCATTTACCTCCGATGCAACCGAAGCCCTTTTACGCGCGCCAGACGAGGTAGCAGTCATCGCCTGGCCCCGACCTTTTTCCGCTTATTCGTGTTTCCGTGCTCCGGGGGAAGAAGCTGTCAGACTGCGGGCCATTGCCCGTTGGCCCGTCCGAGCCGCGTGTCATCGCATGTCTTCCCGCTAGCAGTTTTTACCATGCATGTCTCGATTTTTCAGCGTTCCAGCAAATCTTTCAGCAAATAAGTGCAAATATCCAAAAAACAACTTGCTTAAAATCCTTAATTGTAGCACGCAAGTCTCAAATATCCCGACTTGCCCCTCTTGCCGCCTTTATCTGAGCAGCTTTAACCGATAAATCCGAAAATTCCGCAATTTCTTCCGCAGTCAGACTTGACTGCTGCGCCAATTGGTCCAGCCGATTCCGATAGCTGTCGTGGCGCAGTTTGACAACCGTCGCCTGCAGTTCCTCTGCAAGCAACTTCTTCTGCTCCAGCACGCGCTCGGTTGCGGCTTCATCGGCGGGATCGCGCATCAGCAAGTCACGTACATTTTCATCATAGGCGAGAATTTCCTGGAAGATATCCTCGTAAGTCGGGGCGTTTGCAGCGTTGCGCAATAGATCGGACAACATCTGGAATTCCGCGCTCTCGCCCAACGCCCGCGCATGACCGATGACTTCACTGAACAGTTCGCCGTGCTCCGTCATGGTCACGAGGGTTTGCTCGCTGTCGTGATCGAGCGTAGCGAAAATGGCCGGATACATGACCAGGTTGCGCAACGCGCGCTGTTCGTGGCCCTTGACCCGGCGCCGCTCGCTCTTTGGCACCGCGGCGCGTGCAACGGCCGCCGCGCGGGAATCGATGTCGCACAATGCCGCGATTTCGCCAAACGGCGTATTCAGCCGATCGGCCAGCATGTGCAGGATCTGAACGCGCAACGCATTGGCCGGCAGGGCCTGGAGCAGGGGCTTCGCGTCGAAGAGCGCCTTCGCGCGGCCTTCCGGCTGATCGAGCTCCTTGTCGTTCAGGACCTCGTTCAACAGGAACTGCGAAAGCGGCATGGCGTGATCGACCTCGTTGCCGAAGCCGTCGGTGCCGAACTCGCGCACGTAGCTATCCGGATCGTGCTCTTTCGGCAGGAACAGAAAGCGGATGGTGCGATTGTCGGCGGCGTGCGGCAGACAGGCGTCGAGCGCGCGGCGCGCGGCACGGCGGCCGGCCGAATCGCCGTCGAAACTGAACACGACTGTATCCGTCTGGCGAAACAGCTTCTGGACGTGAACCGCGGTGCAAGCCGTGCCAAGCGTGGCGACCGCATTCGCGAAGCCGAGTTGCGCCAGTGCTACTACGTCCATATACCCTTCGACGACCAGCGCGTACCCGAGTTCACGAATGGCGAGCCGCGCCTCGAACAGTCCATACAGCTCGCTGCCCTTGCTAAACAACGGCGTTTCGGGCGAATTCAGGTATTTCGGCTCGCCGCCGTCTAGCACACGGCCGCCGAAGCCGATCACATTGCCCTTCACATTGCGAATGGGAAACATCACACGTTCGCGGAAGCGGTCGTATCGACGGGATTGGCCCTGGTTGTCGCTCTTTTCGCTGACAATCACGAGACCGGATTCCACAAGATTGTCGTTCTTGTAGTCAGGAAATGCGCTTTCCAGGCTTTGCCAGCCTTCCGGCGCATAGCCTAGTCCGAAGCGCGATGCAATCTCGCCCGTCAAGCCGCGCTTCTTGAGGTATTCGATAGCCTTCGGCGCCGCCCGAAGCTGCTTGCGATAAAAATCGCAGGCGGTTTGCATCACTTCGATCAACGCGACGCTGACCGACTTGCTGACGGCCGGCGCGTAGCCTTCACCCGATGCGCCCGAGCCACCCATCCCGCCGCGCATGGACGGCTCCTGCGGTACGGTCAAGCCAGCGGACTGGGCCAACTCCTTCACAGCTTCCGGGAACGTAAGCGCCGTGTGCTCCATGAGAAAGCTGATGGCCGTGCCGTGCGCGCCGCAACCGAAGCAGTGATAGAACTGTTTTGTGGGGCTGACCGTGAACGATGGGCTTTTTTCGTTATGGAACGGACAAAGCCCCATGAAATTCGCGCCGCCCTTCTTCAACTGGACGAAACGACCCACCACGTCGACGATATCGACGCGGTTCAGCAAGTCCTGGAGAAACGAATGCGGAATCACGAATCGCGGCTTCTATGCTTTTGAGCGTTTTTATTTGGCGAGCGCCGCTTTCACCAACCCCGACACGACGGTCATATCCACACGTCCCGCCAGTTTCGGCTTCAGGACACCCATTACCTTACCCATGTCTTGCGGTCCGGCCGCCCCGGTTGCCTCGATTGCCGCCTGGACTTCAACTGCGACCGCCTCGTCGGACAATTGCTCGGGCATATAGCCGCCAAGCACACCCAATTCGGCGTTTTCCTTCGCCACGAGATCGTCGCGCTGCGCCGCCTGAAACTGGCTGATCGAATCCTTGCGCTGCTTGATCATCTTGTCGATGATCGCCGTGATCGCTGCGTCGTCCAGCGTCACGCGCTCGTCCACTTCACGCTGCTTGATCGCTGCGAGCAATAGCCGAATGGTGCCGAGGCGATCGGTTTCGCGAGCACGCATGGCGGTTTTCATGTCTTCGGTGATCTGGTCTTTGAGGCTCATTGCTTGGCTGCCCTGCTGATGCTGTGTGTGGAGAATACAAACGACGGCCGGCCGGACTTCAACTTGATGCTCGATTCGTGACTGCTCGACTCGATACTGGATACTGACTAATCGATCCAGATTCTTACCAGCGCTAAAGCAAAAACCCGCTTGCGGACGTTTCCTCAAGCGGGATCATGATCAGGTGCCGGATGCTGAATCACACCGAGTACAGTCGGCAAGAAGTCGGCAAAAAAACAGCCCGCTGCGTTCGTTTTGCGAGCGACTTGTACGGCCTCTCATGCCACCTGTATACCGTCGCCGCGATGCAGCAGTATAGCAGGTCAAATATGGAAATTCGAGTCGGCGCCGCGCGCTACCGGGACGGCGCAAAAAGCGCAAAAGCCATACTGGCAAAGCCTTTGCGGGCTACGCAGCGACGAACTCAGCCGCCGCTTTTCCGGCCGCCACGCCCGACGCCCACGCCCATTGAAAGTTGTATCCACCGAGCCAGCCGGTGACGTCGACCGCCTCGCCGATGAAGTACAGGCCGGCTACGCGCGCACTCATCATCGTGGTCGATGAAAGCTCGCGCGTGTCCACGCCGCCACGCGTGACTTCGGCCTTCCTATAACCCTCGGTACCATTCGGTGTGAGCGTCCAGTTCGATAGCGATTCGCCGATCTGGCGCAGGGTTTTATCCGGAAGATCGGCCAGACGCGCGTCCGCGGAAATGCGCTGCACGTCCAGCCAGGTTTGCGCGAGCCGCGCCGGCACACGTTCGCCGAGAAAATTGCCAATCTGCTTGCGCGATCCCGCCTTGGCCGCGAGAAATTCAGCGACAGCGTCGACGCCCGGCAACAAATCGATGGAGATCGCCTCCGACGGATTCCAGTAGGTCGAGATTTGCAACACGCCGGGGCCCGACAAGCCGCGATGCGTCAATAGGAGGTCCTCGGCGAACTCGCCGCGTGCGCGGCCCTTGCCCGCGCTCAACGCCACTTCCACCGACAAACCCGACAGGGCCGCGAACGGCGCCCAATCGTCGGAGGAAAATGTCAAAGGAACCAGTGCCGGACGGGTATCGACGAGTTTGTGGCCAAACTGCTTCGCCAGCCGATACGCAAAATCCGTTGCGCCGATCTTGGGGATCGAAAGACCGCCGGTGGCCACGACCACGGCGGCGCACGTGATCGTGCCGGCGCTGGTTTCGAGCGTGAAGCGCGCCCCGTCGTGGCTGGTTGAGGCGACCGTAACGGGACGGCGCCACGTTACGCCACCCGAGTCACATTCGCTCTTGAGGAGCTGGATGATCGATTCGCTGGAGTCGTCGCAGAAAAGCTGGCCTTTGTGTTTCTCGTGCCAGGCCACGCGATGCCGCTTGAGCAGCGCGAGGAAATCCTGCGGGGTATAGCGTGCGAGCGCCGAACGGCAAAAATGCGAATTCGCCGACAAGAAATTGGCCGGACCGGCATTGATATTGGTGAAATTGCATCGGCCGCCGCCCGAGATGCGGATCTTTTCCGCGAGCCGTTCGGCGTGATCCAGCAGCACCACGCGCCGGCCGTTTTGGGCCGCGACGGCGGCGCTCATCATGCCTGCAGCGCCCGCGCCGATGACGGCTATATCGAAAGTTTCCATGGCGCGCATTGTAACCGGGAGCCTTTGGGGCGTTCTCCAGGCCAAAGAGTCCACTTCCGCGGACTGCTATAATTTTTGTTTATCAAGACACCCTGCCATGCTCGTCCTAGGCATCGAAAGTTCGTGCGATGAAACCGGCCTGGCGCTCTACGACACGGAGCGCGGCCTGCTCTCGCACGCGCTGCATTCGCAGATTGCGATGCATCGGGAATATGGCGGCGTGGTGCCGGAACTGGCGTCACGCGATCACATCCGGCGGGCGCTGCCGCTGCTCGAACAAGTGATGGCCGAGGCCGGAACCCTCCCCGCGGATATCGACGCCATCGCGTTCACCCAGGGTCCGGGCCTCGCCGGCGCGCTTCTCGTGGGCGCGAGCATTGCAAATGCGCTTGCGATGGCGTGGGATCTGCCGACCGTCGGCATCCATCATCTGGAAGGGCATTTGCTCTCCCCGCTGCTGGTGAGCGCGCCGCCGCCCTTCCCGTTCGTCGCGCTGCTGGTGTCGGGCGGCCATACGCAATTGATGCGCGTGACGGATGTCGGCGAATATGAAACGCTCGGCGAGACGCTCGACGACGCCGCCGGCGAAGCCTTCGATAAAACCGCCAAGCTCCTCGGCCTCGGCTATCCGGGTGGCCCTGAAGTGTCTCGAATGGCAGAGTTCGGCACGCCGGGCGCGTTTAAATTACCCCGTCCGATGATTCATTCCGGCGACCTCGATTTCAGCTTCAGCGGCTTGAAAACCGCTGTCCTCACGCAAAGCCGGAAGCTCGGCGCGAACGTCTGCGAGCAGTCGAAAGCGGATCTGGCGCGCGGTTTTGTCGATGCCGCGGTCGACGTGTTGACCACGAAATCCATCGCTGCGTTGAAGCGTACGGGCTTGAACCGGCTGGTCGTGGCGGGTGGCGTCGGGGCGAACCGGCAATTGCGTGAGGCGTTATCGGCGGCGGCTAAAAAGCGTCGGTTCGAGGTCCACTACCCGGATTTGTCGTTATGTACCGATAACGGCGCGATGATCGCCCTCGCAGGCGCGTTGCGACTTGCGCGCTGGCCCGACCAGGCCGTGCGTGACTACGCGTTCACCGTCAAGCCCCGCTGGGACCTGACGTCGCTCGCGGCGGCTTGATCAGCTGTTTTCCGGCGGCGGAGAGAAGACTTGCACGAACGACTTGAATTCGGGCAACTCCTCGAATTTATCCGCATAAGCGATTAACGCCGGCCAACGCGGCGCGGTGAACACGCTTGGATGCGCTTCGCGAGCAAATTGCAAGGCGCACGCAACGGCGATATCGGCGTGCCCGATCTTGTCGCCGAACCAGAATGCCCCATCGCGTTGTGCCCGGTCAGTTTCGAGTGCATCAAGCACGGCGTCCATCTGCGTCGCGCACCGGCTCATCCAGACTTCCGATTTTTCCTTGTGCAGCAAGCGTTCGTACACCAGGGACACGGCTTTATCGCCGAGTCCGCACGCAAGCGCGCAGACCTTCAGCGCCTCGCGCCGCGCCGCGCCCGCGGCTGGGATCAACGCGTTTTCAGCGCCGGCTAGTTCGTCGAGGTAGTCGAGAATGTAGGCACTTTCAATCACCGTCTCCCCCGAATCGAGCACCAGAGTCGGTACGCGCGTCAATGGGTTGAACGGCGCGAGCTTCGCGGTATCGCGGAAAACAGACCACGGGCGATGTTCAAACGTAATGCCATAAAAGGACATCGCGATGGCGACGCGTCGCACGAAAGGTGAATCGTATTGGCCGATCAGGATCAAGATTCGCGCTCCGACAATGGGTGCAAGGGAGCAAAAGTTTAAGCCAAATGACGCGCTGCAAGAACCAAAAAGCCGATCACTTTCGTGATCGGCTTTTTGGCTTCAAAACTTCCGGTCCAGTGCTTAAGCGACGCGCTTGGTCAACTTGCCCGCCGCGGCAGTCGTCACGTCCGTCAGGAACCGCTCGCGAATCGACCGCGCAATACCCGGGCCATCCAGACCGCAGCCCGAGAGCAGCTTAACGGGATCGCCATGATCAATAAACCGATCAGGCAATCCAAGCTGCAGCACCGGTTTCATCACGCCGCTCGCCATCAGGCTTTCCACGCAGGCAGAACCCGCGCCGCCCATGATCGCGCCCTCTTCCACGGTCACGAGCGCGTCATGCGTGGCGGCCAGTTCGCGCACCAATTCTGCATCAAGAGGCTTGACGAAGCGCATGTTCGCCACCGTGGCGTCCAACTCTTCGGCCGCCGCCAGCGAAGGCGCGACCATTGTGCCGAATGCCAGAATGGCAATCCGCTTGCCCGAACCCATTTTCAGCGACGACTCGCGCCGCACTTCGCCCTTGCCTAGCGGAATCGCGGTCATCTTCTTGACAGTTTTCACACCCGTACCCGCACCACGCGGATAGCGCACCGCCGACGGACCCGGTTGCTGCAGGCCCGTGTAGAGCATCTGACGGCATTCGTCTTCGTCCGACGCCGCCATCACCGTCATGTTCGGGATGCAGCGCATGAACGCGAGATCGTAGTTACCGGCATGCGTCGCACCGTCCGCACCGACCAGCCCCGCGCGATCGATCGCAAACACGACCGGCAGGTTCTGCAACGCGACATCGTGGATCAACTGATCGTAAGCGCGCTGCAGGAACGTGGAGTAGATCGCAACGACCGGGCGCATGCCATCGGCGGCCATGCCACCGGCAAACGTCACCGCGTGCTGCTCGGCGATACCGACGTCGAAGTAACGGTCCGGGAAACGCTTTTCGAACTCGACCATGCCGGAGCCTTCACGCATGGCAGGCGTGATGCCGACCACACGTGAGTCCTGCTCGGCCGCGTCGCACAGCCATTCGCCGAACACGTGCGTGTAAGTTTTCTTCGATGGCGCCGTCGACGGCTTGATGCCCTCCGCCGGATTGAATTTGCCGGGACCGTGATAGAGAACCGGATCGGCTTCCGCCAGCTTGTAGCCCTGGCCCTTCTTGGTCACGACGTGAAGGAACTGCGGCCCGCGCAATTCCTTGATGTTTTGCAGCGTGGGAATTAGCGAATCGAGATCGTGACCATCGATTGGACCGATATAGTTGAAGCCGAATTCTTCGAACAGCGTGGCCGGCACGATCATGCCCTTCGCGTGCTCTTCAAGCTTGCGGGCAAGGTCGAGCATAGGAGGCGCTACGCGCAGGACGCGCTCCACCCCGGCACGCGCGGCGGCGTAGAAACGGCCCGACATCAGGCGCGCCAGATGGCGATTCAACGCGCCCACGGGCGGCGAAATCGACATGTCGTTGTCGTTCAGGATCACGAGAAGCGGTACATCGTCCGCCACGCCCGCGTTGTTCATGGCTTCGAAGGCCATGCCGGCGGTCATCGCGCCGTCGCCGATCACGGCGATCGAATAGCGGTTGTCGCCCTGCAGCTTGCTTGCGATCGCCATGCCGAGCGCAGCAGAAATCGACGTGCTCGAGTGCGCGGTACCGAAGGTGTCGTAGATCGACTCGCTGCGGCGCGGGAAGCCCGAGATACCGCCAGCCTGGCGCAGCGTCTTCATCTGCTCGCGGCGGCCGGTCAGGATCTTGTGCGGATAAGTCTGATGACCCACGTCCCAGACGATACGGTCGTGCGGTGTGTCGAAGACGTAATGCAACGCGATCGTCAACTCGACCGTTCCGAGATTGGACGATAAGTGTCCGCCCGTCTGCGACACGCTGTCGAGCACGTAGGCACGCAGCTCTTCGGCAAGCGGTTTCAGTTCGTGGCGGTCCAGGGCGCGCAAGGCGGCCGGATCGTCGATGGTTTTCAGCAAGTCGTACATCGTCGGTCCAATTAGGAAAGCTGTCGAAAGCCGTTCGGTCGCATTGAGGCGCGCGGTCCGCCGGATTCGTGTTTTATCGTATGTTTCAGTGCACCCGGTTCACGACCAGGTCGGCCAGTTCGGCCAGCCGCCCTGCCGCCGCACCGAACGGCTCAAGCGCTGCATGGGCGTCGCGGCCGAGTTGGGCGGCCAGTTCTCGCGACGCATCGAGTCCGATGATCGACACATAAGTGGGCTTGTCGTCCTTCGCATCCTTACCCGCGGTCTTGCCAAGAGTGGCCGAATCAGCGGTGACGTCAAGAATGTCGTCAACCACCTGGAACGCCAGCCCGACCGCGGCCGCATAGCTGTCCAGCGCCTTCATGGCCGCCGCGTCCGGCGCCGTGCCGCATAGTGCGCCCATTCGGACAGACGCGCGCAGCAAGGCACCCGTCTTCTTCCGATGCATCGTCTCCAGTTCCGGCCGCGACAACTTCCGGCCAATACTTTCAAGATCGATCGCCTGGCCGCCGGCCATGCCCACCGAGCCGCTTGCCAACGCCAGTTCGCGCGTGAGCGCCGCTTGCTGCACCGCGCTCAGCGCGTCACTCGACGTCAGCGCCACGAAAGCCTGCGATTGAAGCGCGTCGCCGACGAGCAATGCCGTCGCTTCGTCATATTGCACGTGTACAGTCGGTTTCCCACGGCGCAACGCGTCGTCGTCCATGGCGGGCATGTCATCATGCACCAGCGAGTACACATGAATCATCTCGAGCGCCGCGCTCGCCGCTTCCAGTTGCTGCGAACCGGCGCCGGTCAGCTCGCCGGCTGCGTGGCACAACAGCGGGCGAACCCGTTTGCCGCCGCCGAGCACCGCGTAGCGCATGGCTTCATGCAGTTTGGCGGGCACGATCTCCGTTCCCGGCAAATAATGCTCCAGCGCCGTTTCCACGCGGTCAAGA
>NZ_JBAUSA010000762.1:0-2406 GCF_049581465.1 Caballeronia sp.
CTGAGGCGAATGGACGAATTTAATCGCACTTCGAGTGCGATTAAATTCGTCAACGCAAACCACCGCTGCCTTGCTGGACAAGGATTCCGGATTGACAGAATTACCTCGAACGACGATCACCGATGAGATTGCGCCCTGGCTGCCCCCACGCGCCGTGCGTGCGCTGCTCGCCCATGGCATCACGACGCTCGCCGAACTGACGCTGCGCATTCCGCGTCGCCGGCAGTGGTGGAAAGCGATCCCCAAGCTGGGACAAGACAGTGCCCGGCAGATGGAGGCGTTCTTTGCGGACCACTCGGTGCTCACCGACCGGGCTCGCGCGCTGATCACGTCCACCGGACCCGCGATCGTGGTGCCCTGGGAGAACGTGCGCCTGCCGCATGAAATCGACGGCTCATGCGGCGCCTTTCGCGCGCCGCGGGAAACCTGTGCGCTGGACGCGAACAACGATTACGACGCGGTGCAAACGTGGTTGTCATTGCACGAGTCACCGTCCACGCAGCGGGCCTACCGAAAAGAAGCCGAATGCCTGATCCTGTGGGCGATCGTCGAGCGTGGCCGAGCCCTGTCCTCCCTCACCACCGAAGACGCGATCGCGTACCGGGCGTTTCTGCGCCGGCCCACACCCCGCGCACGCTGGGTCGGACCCACGCGCGCGCGAACCTCACCGCAGTGGCGACCGTTTTTAGGCAATTTGGCACCGCGCTCGGTGGCTTACTCGATTCTGGTTCTCAGTGGGTTGTATCGCTGGCTGATCGAGCAGCGCTATGTGCTGGCCAATCCGTTCTCGGGCGTCAAGGTGCGTGGCACCGAGCGACAAGCCGCGCTGGATACGTCGCACGCCTTCACGGAGGGCGAATGGTTACTGCTTCGGACTATTGCAGACGGACTCGAGTGGTCGTACAGGTGGAAGGCGGACGCTGCACAACGTCTGCGCTTTTTGCTGGATTTTGCGTATGCAACCGGGCTGCGGGCGAGTGAACTCGTGAAGGTGACCCTGGGCGACATCCGCACCGACGCGCAAGGTGATCACTGGGTCAACCTGGTAGGCAAGGGTCAAAAGGCCGGCAAGGTCGCGCTCCCGTCGCTCGCGCGTGCCGCCTTGGATAGGTACCTGATCGAGCGTCAACTGCCGGTTTCGCCCGAGCGCTGGCAGCCCACGGTCGCACTGGTACCCAGCCTCAACGCGCACAGTACGGACGCGCTTAGCACCGTGCGCCTGTGGGCGATTTTGAGACGATTTTTCCAGGCGACAGCTAACCTCATTGAAGCAGAGAATCCCGCGTTCGCCGTGAAGCTACGACTGGCCGGGCCACACTGGATGAGGCACACGCACGCCACTCATGCGCTAAAACGAGGTGCACAACTGACATCCGTTCGTGACAACTTGCGTCACGCTTCCATTTCGACAACGTCAATCTATTTGCATAGCGACGAGGTCGAGCGAGCGAGACAGTTCCGGGATGCGTTCAAAGCGGGTTAGCACGTGTCGACAAGACTCGGGCGGTACACCGCTGCGCCGGTAAGCACTGCAAAAATATATGCCGCGGCGAACGGCGCAAGCCGAGGTACCGGTTCATCCTGTTCGGACACTGGGTCGGCGGCGTCGTTTTCTTACTTGATTAAACGGGGCCCCCGCTTTGAAAGCGTTGTGTGAGCCCGCGTAGAAGCGGGGCGGCGGTTCTTGTTAACGAGGCGGGTGCGCTAGACTGTTAGTCGCGTTTTAGACTCCAGCATTGCAGCCACGCCCTGCCCTACGCGCGGGACACGGGGAATCGAATGGCTCGCCGCATGTGCGATCCATCCCTGCTCGAAACCCGAGCAACCGTCATCGATCCACTCGGGACGCCGGGCCCTGGCGCCATCTAATCGGCAGCTTACTGAGCGCAGCAGCCATTCATTCCTTCGAGTCGCTTGGCAGGTCATCGGCCTTAACAGACGTTGAGGCGGCCTGGGTTCTATGTCGGCAATGCGGCAGATTGCTGACATAGACGGCATCGAGCAGCCGGACGGCAGCTTCCTGCATCGGCAAACTCACACTCCTGACCCCTTTCGGTCATTCACAGATTCGCTATTCGAGCGGCAGCTTTTGCAGGACCAACGGCCAGTGAATCCTTCGTTGGCTCTGTACGCGCAACTCAGACACGACAGGCTTGCGAAGCGCGCGCCGCGATCCTTGCCTCCACTGCGGCGAAGCGGTCGCGAACGATCTCAAACGCCCTCAGTGCTACAGGCACGAGCGTGCGTTCGACGTGACGCACGATACCCAGCGTCATGTCCATCACCAATGGTGGGTTCACGTCGAGCGCCACCACATCGCCGCTTTCCACTTTCGCGATCATTGCGAGGTCTATAGCGGGGACCACTGCATCACTGTGTTCCAGGATCGAGTGAACGGTACCGATG
>NZ_JBAUSA010000763.1:0-2522 GCF_049581465.1 Caballeronia sp.
GCTCAGCGATGGCCTACGTGTTCCCGACACTTGTATCAATGGGTTTCGGTTACGCGGTGATTGAATTGTCGCTTAAGAAAACAATCATCGGTCGCACATGGGCGTGGGTCGGATTTTCGCTTGTTGCGATTGGCTCGATTACGGCGATGGTTCCCGTTGCAATGGGTCTTGCCTCAGTTTTATATACTTTCTATCCGCCGATGATAGGGAACGCCTTCTACTACATCGGCATTGTGCTGGTCGTGGTCGGTTCCTGGATTTGGGTTGTCTTAATGGCAATCAATCTTGCCGCGTGGAAGCGAGGGCATCGCGGAGAACCGGTGCCACTTCCGATGTTCATCAGCATGGCGAGTGCGTATTTGTGGGGTTGGACCGCCGTAGGCGCGGCCGTGGAGATCTTATTTCAGATATTACCGGTAGCACTCGGCTTCCGAACAACCATAGACGCCGGCCTCGCACGCGTGATTTTCTCCTGGACCTTGCATGCGATTGTCTATTTTTGGCTAATGCCGGCGTATATCGCGTACTACACGATCATTCCACGCGCGGTAGGAGGGCGCCTCTACAGCGATTCGATGGCGCGAGTGTCATTCATTTTGTTCCTCGTCGTGTCAATGCCTATTGGCATTCACCATCTGTTTGCAGACCCGCAAGTCGGATCAGGCTTTAAATTCATGCACTCAGTGTTCACCGCATTGGTCGCTGTCCCCACGCTGCTGACCATCTTCACCATCTGTGCGTCGTTAGAGATTGCCGCGCGACTCCGAGGCGGTCAAGGCAGCTTTGGCTGGATCAAGGCTCTGCCCTGGGAGAACCCGCTTATGCTGGCGGTGGCGTTCTCATTCGTGATGTTAGGTTTCGGGGGGGCCGGCGGCATCATCAATTCGAGCTATCAACTCGACTCTACTATCCACAATACTCAGTGGGTGACGGGCCACTTCCATCTGATTTTTGCAGGCGCCGTGGTCATCATGTATTTTGCGATTGCCTACGACCTCTGGCCGCATCTGATCGGCCGGGCGATGACCCAACTGCGGTTGATGCGTATCCAGCTATGGCTGTGGTTCGTGGGAATGATCGTGCTGACATTTCCGTGGCATTTCGTCGGCATACTCGGCATGCCGCGTCGCATGGCCTTTTTCGACTACGCAGATCCGAAGATTTCTGAACAGGCAATCTCGGTGATTATCTCCGTGATCGGTGGTTTCATTTTGGTGATCTCCGCAGCGTTATTTTTTATAGTCCTTATCAGGACGCATCGCAGCCCACGGGTGGTTATCGGTGAGTTCCGATTTAGCGAGGCGCTGCATCAGGCAAAAACCATCCCGGTTGCCTTGAACAGTTTTCGTCTTTGGTTGGCTCTGATGATTGGCCTGACCCTGTTCAACTACGGTTATCCAATCGTATCGCTGCTCGCGAGACCGGAGACGTCCGTGCCGGCAGTAATGATTGGAGGACCACTGCGGTGAATACTGAACGCGTGTTCTCCCTGCGTAATCGATGGTTCACCGTGACAGTCAGCGGGACTCTTGCGCTCGTCATATTCTCGGCACTGGTAGGATTTATTTGGTTGCCTTCAGCACAAAGCGATCAGCCTTTTCAAGGCGTCTGGAATGCAATTTGTAGCGCCGCCGGCGTTCCGCGGCACTGGTTACCCAGTCCGGGGAAGCCACCCGTCTCGTCGGTTCGAACGAGTTCCGTTGTGATGACTTCTCAGCTTTTAAACAAAGCCGACGAAGCATCGATAAAACGTGGCGCAACGTTGGCCACCCGATGCCTGGCTTGCCATAGCGCTACTCCAGTGGCTCAAAACTATTTTCCTATCCTTGCGGGGCAGCACGCCTCGGTTATATACAAACAACTGCACGACTTTCATTCAGGCGCGCGTGAGAATCCAATCATGACGGTGATGGCAGGGACCCTGGCAGATCAGGATATGCGTGATCTGGCAGAATATTACGCCAGCTTGCCAGGGGCGGCTACGCGCTTCAGCCTCATCGCGCGACACCCTCCGGCTATCGTCGCGAGCGGATCGCCAACGAGGAACATCGCATCCTGCGCCGCGTGCCACGGTCCGATGGGGCAGAAGCCCGGCAGCCCGATACTGCAAGGATTGCCCGCAACTTATCTAAGCATGCAGCTTCATGCCTTCTCGGACGGAACGCGGCACAACGACATCAATGGTCAGATGCGTAACGTAGCCCGCAATATGTCAGTTGACGAGATCGACGCCGCTGCCCGTTATTATTCTGAGGTGGCCGACAAACCACCGTGATAGTGTTTGAGTCGAACACTTCGTCGCGGATGCGAGAGTCCCGGCGCTATGCCGTAGGCCAACCGGCCGGACGAAAACGCTTCACGCAGGCAAAGAAAGTCGTGCCATGACATCGCCGGTCCGCGTGAACTTGGATTCGTGACCGCGACCAAGCGCTCAGGTCCTTCTAATTCGACAACACGTTGAACGCCACGTTCTTTCAAGGCGATGGCGCACTAACCCTATGGACGATTCATGTGCGACAAAA
>NZ_JBAUSA010000764.1:0-6201 GCF_049581465.1 Caballeronia sp.
CACAAGCTCATGCTCGCCGTTCGGTTTCGCGCCCAGCATGGCGGTGACCGTTTTCGTATCGATGGCCGGGCGATACACGCACGAGCCCTCGCCGAAATCCAGCATCCAGCGATGGTCCTGGTAGAACTGCTGGCGGCCAGTCAGGGTGCGCCATGGAATCAGTTCATGCACGTTGGTATAGCCGGCGTTGTAGCTGACTTCCTCCGACTCAAGTCCCGACCACGTAGGGGCCGAAATGATCTTGCGCGGTTGCGCCTGGACATCGCGGAAACGGATCTTGTCGTGCTCGCGGCCGGCCGCGAGGTGAGCATGTTCACGCCCCGTGATCTTCGAGAGCGCTTCCCATGCCTTCACCGCGACGTGGCCGTTGGTTTCTGGCGCAAACGTGAGGATCATCTCGGCCGCGTCGATGGCGGTGTCCAGCCTCGGTCTACCCTGACTCACGCCGGGTTCGGTCACGGTGCGCGTAATCGCGGCCAGTTCCCCGATTTCGTGCGCGCTGTTCCAGTTGATGCCCTTGCCGCCATTGCCTTGCGTGTCGAGCAACGGCCCGACCGACGTGAACTTGCGATACACGTCCTTGTAGTTGCGTTCAACCACCGTCATGGACGGCGCGGTTTTTCCGGGAATGAGGTCGCATTCGCCGGCTCGCCAGTCCTTCGGCTCGAATGGCTGCCCGAGTTCGCCTGGGGTGTCGTGCATCAGTGGCGTGCAGACCAGATCGGTTCGCGTGCCCAGATGCGCGCCGCCGATCTCCGCGAACTTTTCAGCAATGCCCTTGTAGATTTCCCAGTCGCTCTTGCTCTCCCACAACGGTTGAACAGCTTCGGATAACGGATGAATGAAAGGATGCATGTCCGAGGTATTCAAGTCGTCCTTCTCGTACCATGTTGCGGTTGGCAACACGATGTCGCCATACAGGCAGGTCGTGCTCATGCGGAAGTCCAGCACCGTCAGCAGGTCGAGCTTGCCTTCTGCCGCTTCGCGAACATGGACCTGACCGGGCTTGATCGCGTCGTCTTCGTCGGAGAAAAGGGCGTTTTGCGCGCCCAGCAGATACTTCAGGAAGTACTCGTGGCCCTTGCCGGAACTGCCCAGGATGTTCGAACGCCAGACAAACATGTTGCGCGGGAAGTTGACGGGGTTGTCGGGGTCGTCGCAGGAGAATTGCAGCGCGCCGGATTTCAATTGGTGCACGACGTAGTCCACCGGCTTCATGCCGGCGTGGGTCGCTTGATCCACGAGGTCGAGCGGATTCGCGCCCAGTTGCGGCGCGCTCGGCAACCAGCCCATGCGTTCGGATTTCGCGTTCAGGTCGAGCATCGCGAGGTTCGCGTACTTGGTCTTGTTTGCGGTCGGTGCGAGCACTTCGTCGAGCGCAAGCTTCTCATGTCGCCACTGACTCGTGTGGTTGTAGAAGAACGACGTGCCGTTCATCTGGCGCGGCGGCTTCGACCAGTCGAGCGCGAACGCAAGCGGCGCCCAGCCGAACTGCGGACGCAGCTTTTCCTGACCGACGTAATGCGCCCAGCCGCCGCCGCTCTTGCCCACGCAACCGCACATCATCAGGAGGTTGATGATGCCGCGATAAATCATGTCGTTGTGGTACCAGTGGTTCAGCGCCGCGCCCACGATCACCATGCTCTTGCCCTGGGTCTGATGGGCGTTCGTCGCGAATTCGCGGGCCACCTGGATCACGAGCTTGCGCGGGACGGTGGTGTGCTTTTCCTGCCACGCGGGCGTGTAGGGAACGTCGTCGTCGTAGGAACTTGCGACGTTCGGACCGCCCAGGCCCTGGTCGACGCCGTAGTTCGCCAACTGCAAATCGAAAACGGTGGCGACCAGCGCGCTTGTGCCATCGGCGAGCGTGATGCGTCGTGCCGGAACGTGGCGCTCAAGTAATGCGTCGTGCTCACTGCCGAAGTACGGGAAGCCGACCGGAACGATTTCATCGTGCATGCTGTTATCGACCAGGGACAAAAGCGGTTCGATCACGCGCGTGCTGCCGCCATCCTTCAGTTCGAGATTCCAGCGGCCGACCTTCGCGCCGTTGTCATGAGCGGCTTCGTTCCAGCGGAATCCGACGGTGCCATTCGGCGCGACGATCTGCCCGGTCTCGCCGTCGATCACGAGCGTCTTCCATTGCGGATTGTTCGCCTCGCCCAGGTTGTCCGCGAGATGCGATGCACGCAGGAAGTGATCGGGAACGAGCATGCCGTCGTTGTCGCGCAGCAGCACGAGCATCGGCATATCCGTGTATTGCCTCACGTAGTCGCGGAAATAGCCGGACTTGTTCGTCGCGTTCGCCGCGTGAAATTCCTTGAGCACGACGTGGCCCATCGCCATTGCGAGCGCAGCATCGGTGCCTTGCGTAGGGGCGAGCCAGATGTCGCCGAACTTGACCATTTCGCCGAAATCCGACGATACCGCGACGGTCTTCGTTCCCTTGTAGCGCACCTCGGAATAGAAGTGTGCGTCCGGTGTGCGCGTTTGCGGAATGTTCGATCCCCACACCATCAGGTATGTGGAGTTGTACCAGTCGGCGGATTCGGGGACGTCCGTCTGCTCGCCCCAAACCTGCGGCGAGGCGGGCGGCAGATCGCAATACCAGTCATAAAACGAGAGACATACCCCGCCAATCAGACTGAGGTAACGCGAACCCGCCGCGTACGACACCATCGACATCGCCGGAATCGGCGAGAAGCCGATCACGCGATCCGGCCCGAACTTGCCGATGGTGAAAGCATTGGCCGCCGCGATCATTTCGTTCGCGGTATTCCAGTCGGCGCGAACGAAACCGCCTAGGCCGCGCACGCTTTTATAGCGCTTGGCTTTGACGGGATCCTGGCTGATCGACATCCACGCTGCAACCGGATCGAGCGTCTGGCGAGCTTCGCGCCACATCTCCATCAGGCGGCCGCGGATCATGGGGTATTTCACTCGTTGTGCTGAATAAACATACCAGCTATACGATGCACCACGTGGGCATCCTCGCGGTTCATGGTTTGGCAGATCCGCCCTTGTGCGCGGATAGTCCGTCTGCTGCGTCTCCCATACGATCAGGCCGTTCTTCACATAGACCTTCCACGAACACGAGCCGGTGCAATTCACGCCATGCGTGGAACGCACGACCTTGTCGTGCTGCCAGCGATTGCGGTACGTGTCTTCCCACTTGCGGTCTTCATCGACCACGGCGCCGTGTCCGTTTGAAAACGTCGATTGGGTGCGCTTGATGAACTTCAGTCGATCCAGAAAATGACTCATGGTTTTGTCCTGTGTCGGAGAGGGCGCGTCAGCACGGCATGCTCGCGTTGCGGCGGGCATAGAAGAACCACGTGAGGGCGACGCAAGTTACGTAGAACGCGATGAATGCATGCAGTGCGGGAATCGCCGAGCCGGTCAGGTCGAGCGAGGTGCCGAAGGTCTTGGGGATCAGGAAGCCGCCGTACGCGCCGATCGCGCCGGCGAAGCCGAGCACCGCCGCGGACTCCTTGCTCGCTTCGTGTTGCGCCTGGCGTTGGGCGGCCGAATCAAGACCGTTCACCCGACGTTGATGTTCAGTCAGGAAAATCACCGGGATCATGCGGAAGGTCGACCCGTTGCCAATGCCGGTCAGCATGAACAACACGATAAACATGGCGAGGAAGCCGGTGAAATTGCCCGCGCCTCCTGCGTCGGGCATGAACGAGATCACGCCGAACACAGCCGCGATCATCGCGATGAAGGTCCACAGCGTGACGCGCGCGCCGCCGAGGTGGTCGGAGATCCAGCCGCCGACAGGCCGTGTCAACGCGCCCGCAAGGGGGCCGAGGAACGCATAGGCGGTGGGATTGATCGACGGGAATTGCGCCTTCGTCAGCAACGCGAATCCGGCGGAGAAGCCGATGAACGAACCAAACGTGCCCACGTACAGCCAGCACATAAACCAGTTGTGCTTGCGCTTGAAGATCACCGCCTGCTCGGCGAACGAAGCCTTGGCGTCGGCGAGATCGTTCATGCCGAACCAGGCCGCCACGGCCGCTACGGCGATGAACGGCACCCACACGAAGCCCGCATTTTGCAGCCAGATGTTCTGTTCGACGCCCTGCGCGACGAACGTCTGCCCGTCGCCTGTCAAGGAGCCGAAGACGGCCGTTGCAATTACGATCGGCGTGACGAACTGCACCACGGATACCCCGAGGTTGCCGATGCCCGCGTTCAATCCGGTTGCAAGGCCCTTGCGTGCCTTGGGGAAGAAGAAGCTGATGTTGGCCATAGACGAGCTGAAGTTTGCTCCGCCGAAACCGCACAGCAGCGCGAGGATGAGCAGCGTGGAATACGTGGTCGACGGGTCGCGCAACGCGAAGCCCATGCCGAGCGCGGGGATCAACAACGTCGCTGTCGACACGGCAGTGAAGCGCCGGCCGCCGAAGATGGGCACGAGAAAGGAATAGAAGATCCGCAATGTCGCGCCCGATAACGCGGGCAACGCGGTCAGCCAGAACAACTGGTTCTTGGTGAAGTGAAAGCCGCCTTTGTCCAGATTGACAACGGTGACGCTCCATAGCGACCACACCGCGAAGGCGAGCATCAGCGCGGGAATCGATATCCACAGGTTGCGGTTTGCAATGGCAGCACCGCGCGCTTTCCAGAAAGCCGGATCGTCCGGCTCCCAGTTCTTGATGAGGTATTGGGACATGTTTTTATCGAAGTGGATTCAAGCGGGTGAAGCGGGCGCACGAAGCGGGCGAAGCGGACGAAAAGAGAAGTGCATCCAGACGAGGCTGACGGCGGTCGCGCCGAACAGCAGCATGAAACAGGTGCTGCTCACGCCCGTGAGGTCAGCGAGTACGCCGAACAGAATGGGCAGCGCGAAGCCTGCGAGGCCGCCCGCCAGGCCGACCACGCCGGAGACGGCGCCGATATTGCCGGGGAATTCATCGGCGACGAACTTGAAGACCGACGCCTTGCCGATCGCCATCGCAATGCCGACGGTAAACATCAACACGGTGAATACAACGGGCGACAGTGCTATGTGAAAGCTTTGCGGACCGTGACCGGACTGGACGACAAGATCGGTGTCCGGATAGCTGAGAAAGAAGAAGCAGGCGAGCACGGTCCACATTACCGTCCAGGTGGTCTTCTGCGCACCGTATTTATCGGACAGCCAGCCACCCACCGCCCGAAGCACGCCACCGGGCAACGAGAAACACGCGGCCAGCAGTGCCGCCTGCTCGATGTGAAAGCCGTAGTGATTGACGTAGTAGTGCGGCAGCCACAGCGCGAGCCCGACATAGCCGCCAAACACAACCGAGTAGTACTGAGAATAACGCCATGTTCGCGGGTCTTTTATCACGCTCGACTGGCTTGCCGAAGTGGGGGCGTTTGCCACCCGATGTGCGGGGTTAGTGGCCGACGTCATCCAGAAGATGATCGCGGTAGCGAGCATCGCGATGGCATACACCTTCGGCACGATGGTCCAGGTACCGGCCGTCACGATCAGAACCGGCGCGACGAACTTGGTCAGTGCAGCGCCGGAGTTTCCCGCGCCGAAGATGCCCATGGCGAGGCCCTGGCGCGATGGCGGAAACCAGCGCGCCACGTAGGGCGTGCCGATTGAGAAGCACGCACCGGCGAGGCCGATCAGCAGGCCGAGCGCAATGAATTGCCAGAATGCGGTGGCGTAGGCCAGCACCCAGAGCGGGATGACCGTGACGAGCATGGTCAGCAGGAAGACAATCCGTCCGCCAAAGCGGTCGGTGTAGATGCCGAGCGGCACGCGCGCGAGTGAGCCCGATAAAACGGGCGTGGCCGCGATAAGGCCGAATTCGGTATCGGAGAGGCCGAGCTGCGTCTTTAGCGGAATGCCCAGGATCGCGAACATCATCCAGATGGCAAAACAGATCGTGAATGCGAATGTGCTCGATCCGAGCACGCGCCACGCGCGCGGATCGGCGGTCGATTGCGCGGGGGATGGGCCGGGGCCGGCTCGATGGGTTCGGGAATTGCTTGCCGCCGTCATGGTGCTTGCCTGATCGATTGAATTGCGTTTGGTATGTGCAATGCGGGTTGCGCTCGGTGCCTTATCGACTGCAAGATTAGGAATTGCGCGGCTCGCCGCCCATTCACCAAAGGGATGAAGCGACTTCATGTCGCTAGTCCGACGGGGCTACTCCGGAAGGAGTAAGTACATGGACTTGCACGGCAGCAGCGCACCAATAC
>NZ_JBAUSA010000765.1:0-3030 GCF_049581465.1 Caballeronia sp.
CTTTGTCGAACTGAGCGACGAACCCGACGCCTTGCGCATCGTCCATTTCTGCGCGCCGCTGCTCGCGTTCGGACCGAACGCGCTTACGTGGACGCCCGCGTTCCTCGAAGGCGTCTATCAAGGGTGGCTAAGTGAATTGGGGGCGGACGGACTGGCCGTCATGCAATCCGGCGACTTCGACGAAAGCGCGTCTGTCGAATTCAGGCTCGGTCGTTCTAAGAATCGGTGATTTATCTCTTGCATTGGATCGAATCGGTAAGGATTGCGCGACAGCGTCGAAACAAAACAACACGATAGAAAGCCGAACCGCACAGGACTGCTTTAGAAAATCGCGTTAAGAGCCCGTGTCAGGGCTTACAAAAAACAAGTACGAGGAAGCAGCGAATGAACCCATCGCGCGATATTGAAAAGCTATTCGATCACTTCGGCGGCAATGCCAGTGACTATCAGGAAATTGGCCGCGACAACGAGGCCCGCAACGCGCGAACGCGCTGGCCGCTCCTCAGCGCGCTCGATCTTTCACTGCCAGCAATTCCTGGCGTCGCGCCGCGGCGTGATTCGCTGCTGCCTCGAACCCGCGGCACTGGCTCAAGCAGTCTCACGCCGCCCGCGAGCGCGACATCGAACGCGACCCCGATTGGCCAGGGCAAGCCGCCGCTGTTCGCACGCGCGCACCGCCAGACGATTCCCCCGGTGAGCAATGTGACGCTGCCAGCGGCGAACCTCGGTGGAATGCGCTTTTCCGAACTGGCGGAGGCAGTGGGACTTAGTTCGGGACCGGCCGACGCTACCGTTGCGGCGCCTGTTTCTGTCGATACCACTCTTCCCGCGGTTGAGTCGCGAGCCCAGCCTTTCGCCGGATCGTCCGAATCCATGCGTTTTTCGAGCGTCCTGCAACGTTCTCCGAAATTGGCCAATCCGCCGTCCCTGCCGCGCATTCCCTTGGTTGCACCTGCTCAAGCGGCGCAAACAGCCTCTGCGAACTCCGACGCTGTCGTTTCGCCTGCGCAGCCGAATGCGCCGTCGATTCTCGCCAAGATGTTCGCGCCGCAACCGCATGCTCAACGTCCGTCTGACGACGATGCGGCTGCCCTTCCCGATTCGCTTCACTCGATCTTTCAGCGCCTGCGCGGACCGAATTCCGTCGCGCCTGCTGCGGCTGAATCGGCGCTAGCCGTCAATGCGCCGGCCACCGCCTCGTGGCTTGCCATCCGCACAGCGCGCAAATGAAAGTCGTCACCGTGGTGTCCGCCAAGGGCGGTGTCGGCAAAACGACGATTGCGGCCAATCTCGCTTCGGTCCTGGCCACCCGTGGGCGCCGCGTGATCGCGCTCGACCTCGATCCGCAGAACGCGCTACGCCTGCATTTCGGGATTCCGCTCGACACCATCGACGGCATCTCACGCGCCACACTCGGCGGCGACCCGTGGCAGAGCGTTATGTTCGACGGCGTCGACGGCGTGACCGTCTTGCCCTATGGCGCGGTGGTGGAAGACGATCGGCGCCGCTTCGAAGCGCATGTGGACCGCGATCCGCAATGGCTCGCGCAATCGCTCGAAGGGCTCGCGCTCAGTGCGTCGGATATCGTGATCGTCGATACCCCGCCGGGTTCCTCGGTCTACACGCGCACCGCGCTCTGCGCCGCTAATTTCGCGCTGAACGTTGTACTCGCCGATGCAGCCTCGTACGCCGCGATCCCGCAAATGGAACGCATGATTGAAGCGTATGCGGCGCCGCGCGCGAATTTCGCGGGCGTGGGCTACGTGGTGAACCAAGTGGATCAGTCGCGCCAGTTGACCAAGGACGTGCTGAAAGTGCTGCGCAACATGCTCGGCAACAAGATGTTCTCCGGCGTAATTCACGCGGACGAAGGCGTCAGCGAAGCGCTTGCCTGCGACACCACGCTGATTCACTACGACTCGCTCAGCCAGGCCGCCGCCGATCTGCGCGCCTGTGGCGACTGGCTCATGAGCGCGGTCGACGCCATGCCGGCGTCGTCGAGGAACGTCGCATGAGCACGCCACGCATGAGCACGCCACGCACGCATGCGTCGAGCGAGGCCGACGAGGTTGCGTCGCGGCTTGAGCGGATTGTCGATTCGCGTATCTGGGGCAGCCGCATATTGACCGCGCTGCTGACGCTGTTCGCCGTCTGCACGATGTACTTCGTCTGCACGGTGCCGCTCGCGTTTGTCGAGCAACTCGTGTTCGCCGGGTGCTGCTTCGCTTTCGCGCTGGTGTTCCGGCGCTTGCGCGGCCAGTACGCCACGCTCGTGATGATCATGCTGTCGCTGGTCGCGACCGGCCGCTACATGTTCTGGCGACTGACCGAGACGACTTACTGGGAGCGTCCGCTCGACGCCGTGTGGGGCTTGCTGCTGGTAACGGCCGAAGTTTATTCGGCCGTCGTCTTGTTGCTGGGCTATTTCCAGACCGCCTGGCCGCTGCACAGGAGACCGGTGCCGCTGCCGGCATCCCGCAACCTATGGCCGACTGTCGACGTTTTCATTCCCACCTATAACGAGCCGCTCGGCGTGGTGAAGCCGACCATCTACGCGGCGCTGGCTATCGACTATCCCGCCGACAAGGTTTCCATCCATGTCCTCGACGACGGCCGCCGTCCCGAGTTCAAGGCGTTCTGCGAAGAGGTCGGCGTGAGCTGGACGACCCGCACGCATAACCGGCACGCGAAGGCCGGCAATATCAATGAAGCGCTGAAGATCACCAACGGCGAATATCTCGCGATTTTCGATTGCGATCACATTCCCACGCGCTCATTCCTGCAAATCGGCCTAGGCTGGTTTTTGCGCGACAAGAAGCTGTCGATGCTGCAAACGCCGCACCACTTCTTCTCGCCCGATCCGTTCGAACGCAATCTCGGCACGTTCCGCAAGGTGCCGAACGAAGGCGAACTGTTTTACGGTCTGGTGCAGGACGGCAACGACCTCTGGAATGCGACCTTCTTCTGCGGTTCCTGCGCGCTGCTGCGCCGGTCAATGGTCGAAGAGATCGGCGGCATCGCGGTGGAAAC
>NZ_JBAUSA010000766.1:0-8956 GCF_049581465.1 Caballeronia sp.
GCCCTGGCGGTTGCGGGCGATCACCACCGGCTGCCGTCCGATGGTCGTCGCGTAATAGTCGTTGTTCGCGGGAATCTGGCTCTCGTGCGCCAGATAGATCCAGTTGCCCTCGAAGATGTGCTGCATCTCGAGTTCGAAGAGCGCTTCATCGGTGAACGCGCTGCGATGCAGACGATAATCACCCCGCGCGGGGTCCTCTACCAGATAATCGTCAATGTGCCTGAGCGTCGGACTGCGGTCCGGATAGATTGGAATCAAGGTTTGTCTCCTTTGAATAGGATCAGCGGTGCGCGTGCGCTTCTGCTCTCTTGCGCTCTTCTTTCCGGGCTGAGCGCTCGAATACAGCAATGCTCAATAGGTATAATTCGGCGCTAAAAGCAGGTGTAAACTGAGAATAATTGAGGCACGATTGCACGGTCCAACACTGATTTAGTATCGAACTATATTCAAAAGGTATTGCGATGGAACTTCGGCACTTACGCTACTTCGTCGCCGTGGCCGAGGAGCGCAATTTCACGCGCGCCGCGCAGCGCCTGCACATTGCCCAGCCGCCCCTGAGCCGGCAAATCCAGCAACTCGAAGAAACGCTTGGCGTCCAGTTGTTCGAACGCACTGCCCGTCCGCTCAAGCTCACGGATACGGGCAAGTTCTTTTATTCGCACGCGGTTCAGTTGCTTGCGCAGACGGCCGAACTCGAATCGATGACGCGGCGCGTCGGCAATATCGAGCGAAGTCTTTCCGTGGGATTCGTCGGCTCGACCTTGTATGGAATGCTGCCGAAGATCATTCGGCGCTTTCGCGACGATCACACCACCGTCGAACTCAGCCTCCACGAGATGTCGACGATGGACCAGATCAGGGCGCTCAAGGACGGGCACATTGACGTGGGGTTCGGCCGCATCCGGCACGAAGACGCGAACATACGGCGCGTCGTGCTGCGTGAGGAGAAGATGATTGTGGCGCTGCCGCAGGGTCATCCGTTGTCCGCGTTGAAACCCGTGCTCTCGCTGCAAGACCTGGTTCACGAGACGCTGATCATTTTCCCCAAGGCGCCACGCCCAAGCTATGCCGATCAGGTGCTTGCGGCATTCCACGACCGTGCCCTGAAGCCGCGCCGGATCTATGAAACACGGGAGGTGCAGATCGCACTGGGGCTCGTCGCCGCGGGAGAGGGGATCTCGATTGTTCCGAGCAGCGTCCACGGACTCAAGCGTGACGACGTGAGCTACAAGGAACTAGACGATCCGAGCCTTGTATCGCCGATCATCATGAGCATGCGCAAGCTTGACGAATCCCAGGACCTCCGCGAGATGCTGGAACTCATCTACCGCTTGTACGAAGAAGAGAAAATAGACTACGTGCCCGTAACGGACGAGGAGCGTGGGCGCTCGTGATGCTTGCGCTCCAATCGCAGCATGACAAAGCAGCAGGCTGAGCCTCGTGAAAAGGTACACCGCTACGCAGACGATATAGTAAGTATCGCGAATCAACCCCTCCCTAACACATTCGGTCCTCAGCCGCTCACCGTACCCGCCAAAAACTCAATCGAACGTCCGTGCGAAGCTCCCGCTACTGCCGCCACCTGACGGCAGCTCAACCCGGAGCTAAAAAATGCACGAAGCAAATCACACAGTCCAAGCAACCCGTTTCTCCACCCCGTCATATTTACCGCCAGCGCCAGCGGCTCAGCCCAACGCGGCCCGCTCCACGCGGCCGTCATTCATTCGGCACGAAGCGCGCCTGCCGTTCACAGTGCGCGTCGTAGCCGACGACGAAGCGCTCGAACGCGCCCTGAAGATGCGTCAGGCAGCGTATCAACGGCACGTGCCGGAATTTGCCCGAACGATGGACCAGCCGGAATCCTACGACCGCGAGCCCGGCGGCCTGGTGTTTCTCGCCGAGTCGAAGCTCACCCGCAACCCCGTTGGCACCATGCGCATCCAGAGCAACCGCTATCGCAGTCTCGCGCTGCAAACATCGGTTGCCCTGCCCGAATGGGTCGCAGGCCGACTAGTCGGCGCAACGCGGCTTGGGGTGGAAGCCGGCGAGGCGGGACGCATGGTTAAAACTGCTCTATTCAAGGCGTTCTATTTATACTGCATGCAAGAGCAGATTGACTGGATGGTCATTGCCGCGCGTGCTCCTCTTGACCGACAATACGCCGCGATGCTTTTTCGCGACGTTTACGGTGAAAAGGAGTTTATTCCCCTTGCTCACGCTGCCAACATCCCGCACCGTATCATGGCCTTCGAGGTCGGCAACGCAGAACGGCGCTGGCACGAATCGCGTCATCCACTCTATGATTTCATGGTGGCGACGCATCATCGCGACATCGACTTGAGCGCGGCGCCTTCCCTGCACTGGCCCGACCCGGCACGCGACGTGCGAAGCGAACCGGGCGAACGCGGTCTGCTGAGCCAGCCGCGGGAGGAAACCGATGTCTGCGTGGCCGCCTGAAGAACAGAAGTAGAAATAGAATTAGAAACAGGATTAGAAGCAGCGGTAGAAACGGCGTCCCAAGGGCCGCCTCCGTCTTCGGGCGGAGGCGGTTTTTAGCGAGTCAGTGCCCGTCGCGCAAGCGAACAGCACGCGCGGGTGGGGACCCAACGCCGCCACGCACATTGACGGGCATGAAAGAATGAATTGGCTTGAACCAAAGAAATACCGGACCGGAGCCCCTAAGAAAGGCTTCACCATCGACACATTTTCGTTTTTGTTTTCCTACTATGCGGTGCCCGTCGCCATCGGCATTTTGTCGCTGATCGTGCTACTGCATCCGGGCGGTCCCGCGGAAACCGAGAACGCCACGCCGCTCTCCATGCGCGTGCTCATCGACCCCAATAGCCAGCTCAGCGTGGCCGATGCGGTTGCCGCGCTTCATACCAGGCCCCTGCAGGATCGTTACGACACCCACTTGAGCGAAGCGCCGACCTGGTTCACGATCGCCATGCCGCGGCCGGGCGCTTCTGCTTCTGCCCCCGATTCCGCCGCGCCATCCCAGCCGGACGCCATCCTCTTCCCATCCCGGCATTTGCGGCAGCTCACGTGCTACGACGCATCCACGCTCCTGCCTATTGGAAGCGTATTGAAAGATCACTCGTCATCAGGCAGCCTCGCCCATTCGGGCAGCGGCATCGCGGTGACGTCAAGCCCACGTGACGGTGTAGTGTGCCGGGCGCTCTTCAGCGGCCCAGCGGTCCACACAGCCTTGCGCCTGTCACCCGGCGAGCTCAAGCAAACGAATGACCTGTTTCATCGCCATTCCGGGCTGCTTGAAGGCGGTCTGGTCACGCTTGCGGCATTCGTTCTCATTACTGCAATCATCAATCGAGACTGGGTCTACGTGCTGTTCGCCGCGTGGCTGTTCGGCAATTTGCGGCTCGGCGCGATCTCGATGGGCTGGGACGAACAATGGCTCGGGTCACCCCTCCCCTCCGACTGGGTTTCGCTGATCCGCAAGATTACGGTGCCGGTCTATTACATCCTGACCTGGACGCTGTTCCAGACGCTCTTCAAAAACGACCTCGCGCGGGTCGGGTACAAGCGCCTGCTTCGCGCGATCCAGTGGCTGGGGCCAGTACTGCTGGTTGCATCGATCGTGCTGCCGGTCCACTTCTACTTGCCGTTGATGTGGACCATTGCGAGCTTTTCGATTGTCGTGGTGGTATTTATTCTCGGGCGCCTTCTCACGGTCGCGCCATCTAGAACCGCGTTCTGGTACAGCGCCGCGCTGGCCCTCGCCCTGCTCGCAAGCTTTTCGGAGGTCGCGTCGGCGGCCTTCAAGACGCGCTTCTTTATCCCTGCGTTCAACAGTGTGACCGCGGCTCTCGTGTCGAGCCTGATGGCCGCGCTAGCGATTGCCGAGCAAATGCGAGCCGAGCGCTCCGAACGGTTGCGTGCCCAGGCCGAGGTGCGCCGCGCGTACGAAGTCACGCCCGTCGGACTGTTCACGCTTGGGCCCGACGGCAGCTTTGCGCGTGTCAATCCGGCGCTTGAATCGATGCTCGGCATGACGCGCGACGACCCACGCCGGCATTGGGACGACTACTTCGAGGCCGGGAGCTGGCAGCCGATTTATACGCAGGCGATGCAGGCAGGCGCGGTCGAGTTCGAAATGACGCTGGACGGCAGACTGCCCACGCCCGATTCGGAGCCGGCTGAAAGCGGCGAGCTGAGCGACCATGAGGACGGCGTTGCCGCGCCGCCTTCAGATGGTACTTACGTGAGGCACTATTTGATCAAGGCGGCTTCAGCCGGCTCGCAACTGGAAGGCTCCGTGCAGGACGTCACCGAGCGACAACAGGCTATTCATACACTGAGCTTCCTGGCCGACCACGATCCCTTGACCGGCGTGCTGAACCGGCGCGGCATCGACAAGTGCATTTCAGATATCACCACGGCAGCCGGAGGCCAGACGGCACCGCTGGTCATCGCCTATATCGACCTCGACCGTTTCAAGCTGATCAACGACCTGTTCGGCCATCACATTGGCGACGAGGTGTTGAAACAGGTCTGCTCGCGCATTCAGGCACGGCTGCGTCCCGCCGACCGCGTATGCCGGATCGGGGGCGATGAATTCGTGATCTTGTTCCGCGATACGCCGCTCGCAATGGCCGCGATCACGTCACAGCAAATCGTCGAAGCAATCGACCACGAGCCCTATCACATCGGCCAACGGGCGTTCCATGTGCACGCATCGGTCGGGTTGATCGAGTCGCCTGCGGACTTGCGCGCGGACGAAGCCGTCTCGGCCGCCGACAGCGCCTGCCGTGAAGCCAAGCTCAACGGCAACGGGCGCGTGGTGGTGTACGAGAGCGATGCGCCGATGTTCGTCGAACGGCATCGCGAACTCAGCCTGATGGAGCGCTTCAGCGGAGACTTGCCCCTGAGCGGCCTCTTTCTCGAGATGCAGCCGATCATGTCGCTGAAAACACCGTACGACACGCTCGACTTCGAGGTGTTGCTGCGCATGCGCGGCCCGGACAACACCGTGATTCCACCCGTGAAAGTTATCGCTGCAGCGGAGGCCAACGGCACCATTTCCGTCGTCGATAAATGGGTCATGGAGACCACGCTACGCTGGCTTGACCGCAACCTTGCGCAGCTGTCGCGCACCCGTTTTGTGTCGGTCAACGTCAGTGCTGCATCGCTAAACGATGAACGCTTTGTCGCTGAAGTCGGCGAACTGCTGCAGCAATATCAGCATGTGGTCCCTATCGTGTGCATCGAAATCACGGAAGGCGTGGCGTTGCGCGACTTGAATAACACCCGCAGGCTGATCGACCGCGTGCAGCGTCTGGGCGCGAAGGTCGCGCTCGATGACTTCGGCGCGGGCTACACATCGTTTCCTTATCTGACTGAACTGCCCGTCGATGCGCTGAAAATCGACGGCAGTTTCGTGCGGCGTATCCGCGAGTTTTCGGCGCATGCGGCAATCGTCGAAGCCATTGTCGGGCTGGCGCGCAATCTCGGCATGCAGAGCATCGCGGAATGGGTCGAGGACGCGCACACCCTCGACGTCCTGCAAACGATGGGTGTCGACTATGTGCAGGGGTTCGCGATCGCTCGTCCGCAGTTGCCGGAGGTCATCCTCACGGCGACCTCGGCGGCCGACTTCATTACCGATCCAGAGATTCTCGCGCTGATCGGTCCGAGGACCGAGGCCTATGCGTCATAGCGTTTCGCTCAACAATGCGTCGATCTAGCGCAAACGCGTATAAGGATCGAACGAAAGATTCTTTGCTTTGCAGGACGGTCACGGGTAGGTATACGGCTCGACTGCCGACTATGCCTCAGACTCCATGCAAAACCACACAGAAAAGATCGCCGACTGGCTGCTAGCGGGTCTCGAACTTAAAAGCACGCTCTTTCACGTCTGTCAATATTGCGGGAACTGGCGCGCGTCTACGGCCAATCATCAGAAAGCCAGCTTCCACGTCGTGCTGCACGGCAATTGCTGGCTGCACCTCCCTGCGCGCCCGGGCCACGCTGCGGAAAGCATCCGCCTGGCACAAGGCGACGCGGTCTTCCTGCTGCACGACATGCCGCATTGCGTGTCGCCGTTCGCCGACGCGCCGCCAGTTGATGAAAGCGGGCCGACGGGCACGATGCAGAAGCTGCGCACAGCCGCGTCGCCGCAACAACCCAGCGTTGGCATCGCCTGCGGGTTCTTCGAGTTTCGCTCCGGCCTTGACAATCAGCTCCTCGCGCTGATCCCGGATTACATCGTGGCCCGCCATGCCGCCGAACCTGACGGCCCCCGTGCGGTGTTCGACCTGATCCGCGCGGAAGCGCAACTTCATCCGGATGCGCCCTCCCCGCTGATCGCGCGCCTGACCGAACTGCTTTTCTTCTATGCGCTGCGTCAGGTTGCGGCGAGCGACGAGATCGCTCCCGGCCTCTGGTCGCTGATGCGTCGCGCGGAGTTCGCGCCGCTGATCACGGCGATCATCGATACCCCGGCCGAGCGCTGGACGACGGACGCAATGGCGAGTTTCGTCCACATGTCGCGTGCACGTTTTTGCAAACAGTTCGTGGAAGCATGCGGCCAGCCGCCCGCGCAATTCGTCACGCTGGTTCGCATGAAAATGGCGGCGGCAATGCTTCGCACGGGCACCACGACGCCCGACGCTGCCGAACAGGTCGGCTATCAATCCGAGTCGGCGTTCTCACACGCCTTCAAGCGCGTGACCGGCGAGCAGCCGGGCGCTTATCGGCGAACCCGCACGCAAGAGCCGGCGGTGTCGACTGTTTCCATCGGTGCAAATATGGGCGCGCTGCATTGATCTGCGCTCAACGACGAGACAAACGCGCATGAATGGCAGACGTGCGCGCATTGCCAGATCGCTGACCCACCCTGACAATGCAGGCTCGACTAAGAGGAACCATCATGAGCCGCCTGCCCCTGCAAACCGTTGAAAGCGCACCCGAAGCCAGCCGCCCTTATCTTGAGAAGGCGTTGGCGAACAATGGCTATTTGCCCAACCTGGTCGCATCGCTGGCGACCGCGCCGACTGCCCTCGAAACCTATCTGACCGTTGGCGGGATCAATGCCCGCAGCGGCCTGACGCTCGCCGAGCGTGAGACCATCCAGATCACCGCAGCGGCGATTCACGGTTGCGGCTTCTGCGTGGCCGGGCATACGGCACTTGCGTTGAAGAAGGCGCAACTTGATGCGCCCGTGGTCGAGGCGATCCGTGAGCAACAGCCGGTAAGCGATGCGCGTCTGGACGCCGTAGCCGTGTTCACGCGCGCGGTGATCGCCGCACGCGGCGCGGTATCGGATGATGCGCTGAACACGTTTCGCGCGGCCGGCTTCACGGACGCCAATGCGCTCGAAGTCGTGCTCGGCGTCAGTCTTGCCACCTTGTGCAACTTCGCCAACAACCTCGCGCAAAACGAACTCAACCCGGAACTGGCTGCATACCGTTGGGAACCCAAAGCGAAGGCGCACGCAGCATGACCTCGATTGCTCTGCAGGCCGGCTCGAACGAACTTGAGACGTGGCTCGACACGCACGCCGAAGCCATCGACACAGAGCAGGAACTCGCTTCCGAGATCCTGCCCCGGCTCGGCCGCGCAGGCGTATTTCGTATCGGTGTGCCAACGAATCTCGGCGGTACGGATGGCACGATTGGCGACGCAATCGAGGCCGTGGCGAAGGTAGCCGAACACTCGCTCGCAGCGGCATTCGTATTCTGGGGGCAGCGGACTTTCATCGAATATCTGCTGCAAAGTTCGAACGAGACGTTGCGCACGCGCTGGCTCGCTCCCCTGTTGAGCGGCGAACTAGCCGGCGCGACAGGGTTATCGAATGCGATGAAATATTTGTCGGCCATTGAACCGTTGCAGATGAAAGCGCGACCGCTCGATAGCACCGGCGCTCACGCACGATGGACCCTGGACGGCGGCTTGCCGTGGATCACGAACCTGCGCCCTGAAGGCTTCGTGGCCGCAGCCGCATTCGATCATCATGCTGCCGAGGATGATCAAGTCCCGCCTTCTATCTTCGCTATTCCACACGACGGCGCCGGAGTCGTGCGCAGCCCCGATCTCGACCTGATCGCCCTGCGTTCGAGCAATACGGCCGCATTGCACGTGGGGGGCACCGTGCTGGACGACACGTACCTGATCACCGCCGATGCCCCTGCGTGGCTCGCAGTCGTGCGCCCGAGCTTCCTCGGACTTCAGTGCGGCATGTCGATCGGCCTCGCGCGACGCTGCCTCGCGGCAGTCGGTGAAGCGGGCGCCGGATCGCGCGCCGCCGTGGAGGACGAAGCGGCGCATCTGGCGCGCGAACTCGACGGTTTGACGCGTCGCTTGAAGGATGGCGTGGGCAACGGGACATTTATCTCGGAGCCTGCCGCGTTGTTTGAGATTCGCATCGCGCTGGCGGACGTCGTGGAGAAGGCAGTCGGCCTCGAAATTCAGGTGGTCGGCGGACGCGGCTATTTGCGCGGACAAAGCGGCACGGCGCGACGCACGCGCGAAGCCGCCTTCGTGCCAATCGTTACGCCGAGCCTTGTGCAACTTAAAAACCAGCTTGCGCAACATCGCAAGGCACTCGCCGCATGAGCAGTCACGCTCTCACAGATCGGCCGCTTGTCGAGGCGCGTGGCGTTGGCCTGACCTATCCTGGGCGCACCGTACTTCAAGGCGTGAACCTCAGCGTTCAGTCCGGCGAACTCGTGTCGGTGCTGGGCCCGAGCGGGTCCGGCAAATCGACGTTGTTGCGCATGCTTGCCGGGCTGCTCAAGCCGACCTCGGGCCAGGTTTTCGTCGATGGCGCTCCGCTCGACGGGCCCCGTCCCGATGTCGCACTCGCCTTCCAGGACCCCTGCCTGCTGCCGTGGTTATCGGTCGAACGCAACGTGGGCTTTGGCCTTGGCTTCTCGCGGCAACCGGCGCTCTCGCGTGCCCAACGGCGCGAGCGGGTAACGGCGGCACTGGATGAAGT
>NZ_JBAUSA010000767.1:0-3035 GCF_049581465.1 Caballeronia sp.
GCGTATCGGTGATTGGAATCGATAGCTTGCGCTATTTCTGGAGCGCGAAGACGCCCGAGCAAACCAGCCAGGATCTCGCGCGCGTGATCCGGGCATACAGCGCGCGCTGGCATTCACAGCATGTCGCGCTGGTCGGCTACTCGTTCGGCGCGGACGTGATGCCGTTTGCGTACAACCGTTTGCCGGAGGCGGTGCGCTCGAAGGTGTCGTTCGTGTCGTTGATGGGGTTCGCGCCCAACGCCGATTTCCAGATCCGTGTGACGGGTTGGCTCGGCATGCCCGCGAGCACCGACGCGTTGAAAGTGCGCCCCGAACTCGCAAGGCTGCCACCGGCGATGGTGCAATGCATCTATGGCGAAGCCGAGAAGGACACGTTGTGCCCGGCGCTGACGAAGACGGGCATTGAGGTGATCGAGACGGGTGGCGACCATCATTTTGGCGGCGACTACAGCATGCTCGCGCGTCGCATTCTCGATAGCTGGAAAAAGCAGATCGCGGCGCATGCCGGCGCGCCGGCGTGAGTTTGAAAAGGCGCGGACAATAATCGGGTCATGAGAAACTCTCGGCCTGGACAGCCTCGAAAGACAGCTATCATTTACCTTTAATCGGCCGTGGACGCCCGTTATGATCTCAGACGACTTGACCCAGGAATCGCAGCACCCGGCGCAGGATTCGGATGTTCGGCGCATCGACCGTGTCGCGCTACGTGAATTCGTCGACCGGAAGTGGGACGACGAGATCGTTCCCGCGCTCACCGACTACATTGCGGTGCCTGCCAAAAGCCCCGGGTTCGATCCGGACTGGGTGCGCAATGGATTCATAGAACGTGTCGTTGTCGATACGGCCCAGTGGGCCGAACGGCAACCGGTGCGCGGCCTGACGGTTGAAGTGATCCGCTTGCCCGGACGCACCCCGGTGATCTTTTTCGAAGCACCGGCAACGCGTTCAAACAGCACCGATACCGTCGTTTTATACGGTCATCTGGACAAGCAGCCGGAGTTCGACGGCTGGCGTCGCGATCTCGGACCCTGGTCGCCGAAACTCGAAGACGACAAGCTATACGGACGCGGCGGCGCGGACGACGGCTATGCCACGTATGCATCGATCAGTGCGATTGCCGCGCTCGATGCACAGGGTATTGAACGGCCGCGCTGTGTTGGCATTATCGAAACGTGTGAGGAATCGGGCAGTTACGATCTCTTGCCTTATCTCGATGCGTTGCGCGACCGGCTCGGCCGGGTCGGCCTCGTGATCTGCCTCGATTCCGGCGCTGGCAACTACGACCAGTTGTGGCTGACAACGTCGCTGCGGGGACTCGTGTCGGGCGATCTCGAAGTCCAGGTCCTCGACGAAGGCATCCATTCCGGCTCCTATGGCGGCATTGCTCCATCCACCTTTCGCATCATGCGCACGCTGCTGGAAAGGCTTGAAGATTCGCGTTCCGGCAATTTGCTGCGGAAGGGTTTTCATTGCGATATCCCGGCGCAGCGTCTTAGCGAAATGGAAGCGACATCCCGCATTCTCGGCGACGATGTCTGGAAAAAGATTCCGTGGAGTTGCGGTCAGGACGGCGGCAGGGTTTTGCCCGTCACCACGGATCCTTATCAGGCGCTGGTCGATTCCACGTGGCGGCCGCAACTCTCCGTGACGGGTGCGGCGGGATTGCCTTCGCTCGGCGATGCCGGCAACGTGCTGCGGCCGTGCACGGCGTTCAAATTGTCGCTGCGCTTGCCGCCTTTGGTCGACGCCACCCAGGCGGTGGCCGAGCTCCAGTCGATGCTTGAAGTCGATCCTCCGTACAACGCCCGGGTCACATTCAAGCCGGACCTTGGCGCCGCGACGGGATGGAGCGCGCCCGAACTGGCGCCGTGGCTGGGCGGCGTGTTGAACGACGCATCGCGCGGGCATTTTGGAGCGGACGTGGCGTACCTGGGTCAGGGCGGCACGATCCCGTTGATGAACACCTTGCGCGAAGGCTTTCCTAGTTCGCAATTCATGGTGTGCGGCGTATTGGGACCCAAGTCCAACGCGCACGGGCCGAACGAGTTCCTGCACGTGCCGTACGCGAAGAAGTTGACGGCGGCGGTGGCTGAGGTGATTGCGGCGACGCCTTGAGGGTTTAAGCTGTATTGAGTTAAGCGGCGGCGCGCAGTTTTTTGCGCGCCGTTTTGCTTGCGCAACGCCGGAAATTTGAACGGTTGTCCTAACTGTATGCATCGAGTCGATGCGGGTCATTTTTGTCAGGAGACGCAGTCGCATGAATAGCCAAAATTCGGGGGAACTGCGTATTGCTGCCGACGTGTTGCATGCGTATGTCAGTGCGATCTGGATCCATGCTGGCAGCATGCCGCGTGAAGCGGAACTGGTGGCGGATCACCTGGTGATGGCAAACCTTTCGGGCCATGATTCGCATGGCGTGGGCATGATTCCGCGCTACGTCGCGTCCCTTGCCGACAACGAATTGCAGCTCAACCAGCACGCGGAAATCGTTCGCGACGCAGGCGCGGTGCTGACCGTCGAAGGGCACAAGGGGTTTGGCCAGGTCGTGGCGTACGAGGCGATGGAGCACGGCATCGAGCGCGCGAGGAAGCTCGGCGTGTGTGCGGTAGGGCTGCGCGGGGCGCATCACATCGGGCGGATTGGACACTGGGCCGAGCAGTGCGCTGCGGCGGGGCTCGTGTCGTTTCACTTCGTCAATGTGGCAGGCGATCCGCTGGTTGCGCCGTTTGGCGGTATTGACCGTCGCTTCGGCACGAATCCGTTTTGTGCCGCGTTTCCGCGCGATGGCCAGCCGCCGCTCGTGCTGGATTTCGCGACGTCGGGGATTGCGTATGGGAAGACGCGCGTGGCGTACAACAAGGGTGTCGATGTCGCGCCGGGCTATCTGATCGACCATGCAGGCGTGCCGACGGTTGCGCCGAAGGTCATGCATGAAGCGCCGTTCGGGTCATTGCTGCCGTTTGGTGCGCACAAGGGCTTTGGTCTTGCTGCGATGTGCGAGATTTTCGGTGGTGCGTTGTCGGGCGGGTACACGA
>NZ_JBAUSA010000768.1:0-5448 GCF_049581465.1 Caballeronia sp.
GGCGAGGCGTCGGCGAAATTATTTGCGAGAGACACTTTCCAAACACGTCGAAAACATATATTGGTTCGAACTAGAGAAACTAAGAGCCATTTGGACGGTGGCCCGATTACACCGCGCCTGAAGGAACGTGAGCCAACCCATGCCGCGAGAGCGTTGCGGCCGACAGGATTAGCGCGCCGATGCATTCCCAGTCCGAGAACCGTCCCAGCGTGGTCCGCCGCATGACTGCGGGGCAGATGTTGCTAGACGGGGCGACGCTGGACCAGGTTGCCAATCAGTTGAATTTGTCGATGGCGACAGTCAAGCGCTACCGGGCGATCATCGACGCGGGCGGCCTGGACGCGCTCAAGCAGATGGGCGTCGGGGGGCGGTCGTCGGTGCTCGACCATCATGCGCTTGAATGGATCGCATCGGCATCGCAGGGATCCGCCAGGCTGCAGGGCTTTGAAAGCGACGCGTGGACGAATGCGCGCTTGCTGGCGCTCATCGAGACGAAGTACGGAGTGAAATATTCGCGCGTCTACATATGGCAAATAGCCACGAACCTGGGGCTGGGACATCTACTGTCCAGGTCGCGTCGCTAGTTTGATTGCGGGCGCTCAAGTCTCTCCTAAAACCGTTTTAACTTTAAGGAAAATATGAAAAATTTGAAGAAAATACAAGTCTTACTGCCGGTCATCCTGATCGCTTCACAAGGAATGATGAGCCGTCTTGCCGTCGCCGAAACCGTGTCTACGCGCATTGGCCAGGTCGAGTTGACTGAAGGCGTTCCGGCGAGCCCTCAAGTGGCTGAGCAGCTCTTCGATGCATCCGACTTTCAGCGCGCAGCGCAAGCCTACGTGTGGGCGCTGCCCATTGTCGGCTTTGCTCAGTGGCAGAGCCAGGCGCAAAGCGTATTCGGTGCTAAGGATACCGATATGGTTTTGTACGAGTCGGTGAAGGACAAGCTGGGCATTCTCACGGCTAACGCGACCACGCCTTACATAGTCGGATTGCCGGACCTTTCCAAGACGGGGCCGCTGGTTATCGATTATCCCGCGGGGAAGTCGGCCGGTGGCATAGGGGACTTTTGGCAACGGTCTTTAACCGATATTGGCGAGACCGGTCCAGATCGCGGCGAAGGGGGCAAGTATCTTGTTGTCGGACCGGGCCAGGCGACGCCGAAGGTTACGGGGTATCGCGTCATTCAGTCGCCGACGGTCAACATCTTCGTCGCGTTTCGCGCGCTCGACGCCGACCCGGCCAAGGCGACGGCGCTCATACAGCACTTCAGGATGTATCCGTACGCACAGCGCGCATCGGCTCCGGCAACGCGGCTGCTGCGCCCGGAGGGGCGTAAGTGGTCACAGGTGCCACCACGGGGAATGGCTTATTGGGAGCGGCTCAACGACATCTTGCAGCGCGAACCGGTGATCGAGCGGGACCGCGTGATGATGGGCATGATCAAGTCGCTGGGGATCGAAAAGGGCAAGCCGTTTGCGCCCAATGAACGTCAGAAAAAGAATCTGGAGGACGGCGCGCGCGTCGGCGAACTGTTCGCACAGGCGAATGCGTTCGACAGTCGTTCGCCGGGCGCGGTGTACCGGACCGACGCCCGCTGGCGTTACGTGATCGATTTCGACCCGACGCAGGAATCCAAGTACTACACGCAGGTCGACGAGCGTGCGGCCTATTTCTATGAGGCGGTGACGACATCGAAGGGCATGAACACGAAGACGCCTGGGGTCGGTCAGGCCTATCTCGGCGCCTACACGGACAAGAGCGGTGCAGTGCTCGACGGCAGCAAGAACTATGTGCTGCATGTGCCGGCAAATCCGCCCGCCAAACTCTTCTGGTCGCTAACGGTGTATGACGCACTCGATCGCGTGCTGGTCGATAACGGCAAGGGCATTGCGGACAAGTCGTCGCGTCAGGACCTCGTTAAAAACGACGATGGAACTGTCGATCTCTATGTCGGACCGGACGCGCCCGCCGGGAAAGAAAAGAACTGGATTCCATCAGTGCCGGGGAAAGCGTGGTTCGCGTATTTCCGGCTTTATGGACCCCTGCAGCCCTATTTCGACCGCGCGCTCGCGCTGCCGGATTTTCAGCAAGTGAAGTAACCGTCTATTTTTGGAGAATAACAATGCAAGGAAATATTCAACGTCGTTCCACCCGCCTGAGCGCCCGCGTAATGGGAACCATCGCAGCCGCGAGCATCGTCGCGATGCTGGCTCAGCCGGCCATGGCTCAGGAGGCGATGCTCGCCTCGGGCGTCGGTCCAAACGGAGCCGGCGCGGCCGTGGTCGCGGAGACCACGGCGACGGTAATCGGCATCGACAAGGCGGCCAACAGCGTCACGCTGCGAGGCGCCAGTGGGCGGGTGGCCACCATTGCGGTCAATCCCGAGGTCGGTGACGTCAGCAAGTTGGAGATCGGCGACAAGCTTAATATTGAGTATCGCAACGCTTTGCTGATTCACGCTGACAAGGTCAAGTCGAATGGCATTCGCGAACGCATCGAAGATAGCGCTACAGTCCCCGTAACCGCAGGTGCCACGTCGACAGCGCGCCGCATACTAGTTTTGGCGACGATACAGAAGATCGACGTGAAGAAGCGCCTGGTGACACTTCGCGGCCCGGACCAGACCCATGTCTTCGATGCCGCACCTGACGTGAAACTGGCAGGACTCAAGGTCGGCGACAGCGTTCGCGCCGAGTTCGAGTCGGCGACGGCAGTGCAGATCACGCGCAATGGTGCACCGCTAAAATAACAACCTGTCCGTACTGATGGGGAGTGGCGACAATGAAAACCGGCAATCCCGCGGCCACGCGCGCCGCTAACGGACGAGCCAGGCGCTCGCACATGGCGCGTGCGGCTCAGGCGCAAGTCGGCGAACTGAGGCGCGATCCGATCGAGTTGCTTGAGCGCAATAGCCAGGGTCGTGTCGAGCGGCTCTTGCCGCTGCGGTATGGGCGGATGCTCGCGTCGCCATTCACTTTTTTTCGGGGCAGTGCGATCCTGCAAGCGCATGACCTCAGCAAGACGCCCAACACCGGCATGGTCATGCCGATTTGCGGCGACGCACACCTGATGAATTTCGGCGGTTTCGCCACGCCGGAACGTCAGTTGATATTCGACCTGAATGACTTCGATGAAGTGGCGCTCGGTCCATGGGAATGGGATCTCAAGCGCCTCGTGGTCAGCTTCGTCGTTGCCGCAAGGCATATGCGCCTCGCCCGCGACACCGCGAATGCGCTCGTCCATACAATCGTCTCGTCCTATCGGGACAGGATGCATCAATACGCCGACTACAGTGCCCTTGAACTTTGGTACGAACGGATCACGTTCGAGTTGATGGTCGAGACGGCCGTGACGCCGGAACGGCGGCGCGCGATACGGCGAGGCATGGAAAAGGCGGCGAGTCGCACGAGTGAAAGCATGCTCCAAAAGATGGCCGAATTCGATGGAGAGCGATGGAAGATTCGCGATATGCCACCCGGTATCTTCCATCTCTTTGGAAACAACACCCTTCTTGATCCAACCGATGAATGGTTGAAGCTTGGCAACTGGGAAGCGTTTCTACGCGATATGTTTGAGCAGTATGCGCAAACCCTCACCCATGACCGGCGCGCGTTGCTTCGTCATTTCACGGCACAGGATCTGGCGTTCAAGGTGGTCGGTGTCGGCAGCGTGGGGACTCGCTGCCTGGTCCTGTTGATGACGGACGAACTCGGCAAGCCCATGTTCCTCCAGATCAAGGAGGCAAGGCAATCGGTCATCAGCCAGTATTTCGATGCGCAACGCCTTGAGCACGAAGGCGAGCGCGTGGTGCGCGGGCAACGCGTCCTTCAGGCTGCAAGCGACATTTTCCTCGGGTGGGCCACCGCGCCGTCGGGGCGCCATGTCTATATCCGGCAACTGCGCGACATGAAACTGTCGGCGAATGTCGAGCTATTCGATAACAACCTGCTGGAAGGTTATGCGCGTTTATGCGGATGGATTCTTGCGCGTGCTCACGCAAAGAGCAGTGGCCACGCGATCGAGCTTGCTGCATACATGGGTCGCAGCGACCGCCTTGCCGAAGCGCTGACGGAGTATTCGAACGCTTATGCCGATCATGTGGAAAAGGACTACGAAATATTCTGGAGGGCGTGCCGAAGCGGGCGCCTGGAGGCCCGTACCGACGAAGACATGGCGGCTGACTTTCATGTCTGAGCATTGTTTGGCGGCGCCGGTGTGGACGGCGTGACCCTCTGGCGTCCGCTGGATCAGGACCCGTTCGCGTCGATCCAGGCATAGGCCCAGCCGATGGCGCATAGCGTGGCATCGTCGAAGGTGTCGAACGATCCCAGAATCCCGGAATCATGCTGTTCCTGATAAGTGCCCGGCTTGCTCGTCAACGGTGAGCGTTCGATCACGGCCTGCGCGGTGACTTTTCCATCGGATAGGAAGGGCGCCACATTGACGCGGCAGTCCCTGTAGAAGATGAACATTGCCGTTTAATTATTGATTTATAAATCCGACTAATGCGTTCTGATATGCACCAGAAAAAATCCCGTCGCGAGGACGGGAAGAATCAGGCTGAATGGGGAAAACAGCCTGACAGAGCCGAAGCTCTTAAGCCAACGATGGCAACCGGCGCGTTTGCAGTCAAGTTAAATCGACATCAGCAATAAAATGTTACATGTAATAGGTGCTTTATTATGGATAGCTTAATTATTTTATTTGCGTCGAATCCTAGGAGGATTTAGTTGAAAGTTTCACGGCTGAATCGTTTATTCAATTGCTAGTTAAGTTGCTGGTCCGATTGCTAGCGTGCGTCTGTCAGACTCTAGTGTAAATCGGCCAGGACACATTTATGATCATAGTCCGCCGCGTTCACGCGGCGATCCTATCGGTCGACGCGGACTCGCCACGCACACACTCCGGCATGATCGAAGCCAGCCGGTCCACGGTAGGAGTTCCGACCGCCGACGCCCTGACGAGCGTCAGCGGGAGGGATGGCAGTGTCGGTAACCCGATTGATCGCGTGTCGAGTACACTCACCGAGGCAGGCAGCCCGTAACGCGTGCGCACCGTCAGGCCGAGACCTGCAGCGGCAGCGGCCAACAAGCCGGACAAGCCGGGGCTGGTGAACGCCACGCGCCACGCAATGCGCCGCCGATCCAGTTCGGCCGTTGCTGCGCTGAAAAACATACAGGGACGGTCGAACGCAACCAGCGGCAACGGCTCATCGGCGTTCGCGCGCCACGGTAAAGTGGCCGAACCGATCCAGCACATGGCAGGTTCAGCTATCAGTTCGCTCGACCTGCCGGGTCGCTGCCCGCTTGTCAATTGCCCGCCATTTCCCCAGACCATTGCCAGATCCAGTTCGTTCGAATCAATGCGCTCCAGCAAGTCGGTGTTGCGTGCGACCCGCGCTTCAATGCGCACCTTCGGATGGGCTCGCGCAAAACGGCCTAGCAC
>NZ_JBAUSA010000769.1:0-3400 GCF_049581465.1 Caballeronia sp.
TGCTACCTTCATGCACAAACATCTCCGCAGCACTCTCGCAGTCGCATTGCTCGCTGCAGGCATTCATGCTCACGCGGCGAGTGGCCTGCCCAACGCGCCGGCGCCGTTCAACAAGAGGGGAGTGAAGATCGCACTGGTCAATTATCTGTCGACGGGCGATTTCTTCCAGGCATACGAAGCGGGTGCGCAAAAGCAGGCCAAGGCACTGGGTGTCGATTTGCGTATTTATGAAGGCCGCCAGGACGCGACGCAGCAGCGCGATCAGATCCAGCAGGCGATAAACCTTGGCGTATCCGCCATCATCGTCAATCACGGTTTGCCGGAGTCGTTGAAAGACGTCGTGCAGGCGGCGCTCGATAAAGGCATCAAGGTCGTAGCCTTCGACGTCGACCTTGGTAATCCGAAGGTTCCCCAAATCGAACAAAGCGATCATGACCTCGCGACCTTGCTGCTCGATCAGGCACTCAAGGACAACGGCGATGCGTTCTCGGCCGCCTATGTCTATGTCGCGGGATTCGCGCCGCTGGATCGCCGCGATGCCGTATGGAAACAGTTCAAGGTGGATCATCCCAAGGTGAAGGAAGAAGCACGCTTTGGCACCGTCGACAACCCGATCGCGCAATCGGTCGCCAATCAGGCCGCAGCGGCGTATCGCGCGCATCCGGATGTTCGTGTTGTGTTCGCACCGTATGACGAGTTCGCCCGCGGTGCAAAACTCGCGGCCGACGAAGCCGGAATTTCCTCAAAAGTCCGGATCTATAGCGCTGATATTTCCACTGCGGACATTGAAGCCATCCGGGCTCCTAACAGCCCGTGGGTCGCGACCGCCGCCACGAATCCCGCGGTCGTCGGCGCGGTCTCGGTGCGTGCGGCGGCTTTGCTGGTCGCGGGGCAAGACCCAGGACACCGGATAGAGATAAAGCCGGCGCTGATTACACGCGATGACCTGGTGAAGAACAACATCCGGACCATCGCCGAACTGGGATCGAAGTTCAAGGACTTCAAGAGCGCGGACGTGGCCCGCGCGAGCTGGATTCCTGAAGGCAGCGAATAGCAGCACACCGATCGCAAGGCGATCTGTCAGCAATCCTCAAGGGACCGCGCGAAACTCGCCGCACGAATCGTGCGGCGAAACAAGCTGGTCCCGGCGCAGGCAAAGGCGCGTGTCGCCGACGCTTGCGCCATACCCCGAACTAAACGATATCAATCCAGGAATCGTCGCTTCGAGCACGCGACGATCCTGCTCGCAATGCATGCAGGCACCGCACACGTGATCGGCCAAGTCCCCGGCAACAGAATTTCCGGCCGTCATCATGATCATTGTCCGAGCGTTGACCAGTATTGTCCGAACACATGAACGGACAGCAAATACCCGATCACCACATTCACCGCAACGCCGGCCGTGAAAGCGATGAACGGCTTCGCGCCGGTGGCGGATAGATTGCGCAGCCGCGTTGTCAGCCCGATACTCAGGAAGCAGAAGGTGAAGGCCCAGGTTCGCAGGGCGGTAATCGGCGCGACGAATGCGGGCGTCAAGACACTTCTGTATTCGGCAAGCGTGTAATGGCTGCCTATCCACGTGACCAGCGCCGACGCAATCAAAAAGCCGAACACGAACTTGGGAAAGCGCGTCCAGATTTCACGCGCACTCGTCTGCGTCTTGATGGCGCCGACTTCATCGCGATCCCAAAGCGTTGTCGCGACAATGGCGAGCACGAACGCCCAGATGCCGATCCAGATATCGCGTCCAACAACTTTCATCAGGGTGAATGCTTGCAACGAGGCTTCGGGAGCGCCCGCAATCGCACCGCTCGCATGCCTCGCGAGATCGCCATAGGCTTGCGCTGCGGCAATGCCCGCCGCGTCCGCGAATTCGGATGTGCCGATCCACGCACCGGCTACGCCCGTAGGCAAGCTAAGCGCGCGGGCAACAAAGGGCAGCGCGAACACCATCACGATCGCCCACACGACCACTAGCGTAATGGCGACCGATACCTGTTCGCGCTTGGCCCTGACTGCGCCCGCAATGGCAATTGCAGCCGACACGCCGCACACGGCGCCGCCCACGCCGAGCACAGCTGCAAAGCGCTTCTCCAGCCCTAGTGCGCGACTAACCAAAAATATCACGAAGAACGTAATAAGCGACACGACAGTCGCCTGGCCGACCGCGACGGGGCCTGCCCAAACGAGCAACGTGAACGGAAGCGTCGCGCCAAGTAGCACAATGCCGACCTTGATATAGAACTCGACGCGCAACGCCGGCACGAGCCACGCGGGGACTCGTGCCACGTTGGAGACGATCAATCCGAAAGCGAGCGCGATCAAAGGCGGTTCGAGATTGTAGGTCGCTGAACCCGTCCACGCTCCGGCGATAAAGATGAGCATGGACAGGACGAACACGACAAGGAAGCCGGGGAGGAATTGTCCGACGCGCTGCCCGAGGGCCGTGACCGCCACGCCAAAAAGAACCGCGAACGCGACGAAGAGCGCCACGTAACCCGAGAGGCGGTGTGTGAGGTCGCTTGCCGCTTGCGCGATGCTCGACCACTTTGTGGGCGCAACTGCCAGCCACTTGATGCTGGTGCCCGACGCGAACAGCAGATACGCGATCACGATGACACCAAGGCCTATCCACACTGCCCACCAGTCCTCGGTCGCAAACAGGCCGTTACTGGACTGCTCGGGCAGGCGTTTTGATTCGGACGCTGGGCTGCTTGTGTTTAGGTTGCTCATCGACGCCCCGATGCAAGTGAATGTTGGAATGGTGTTGGAATGCGGCGGGCCATGGTGCTAAGACCGCCAGACAAAGCACGCGGCCAGCGGCAACGCGAATTCGTCAGGAGAACGAGCCTGTACCTGTAAAGGCGCGGACTGTCCCGTTCGGATTATTAGCAACAAGCCATAGTGCCTGCAAATATCGATTCGCTATTTCAAAAGACTCAATTGCGCATTAGTCGAGGCGCGGTTTGCAACGGCCAAGCCAGGGCCGGGGAACAAGCTTCCAAGCCGATTTGGCATATCGATAGCGCGAGACATTGGTTCGCAAGCGTCAATACGATTGCTAACCTCAGGAGTTCCGTTATGGCATCTGAATTCGATGCGTCAGCATGAACCCTCAAGGACTTGCTGGTCGAGCTTAAGCAGGAGCTGGGGCTTGCGTACCTCTTCATCTCCCATGACCTGTCGGTCGTGCGCTACATCGCCGACCGGGTGCACGTGATGCAGCGTGGGAAGATCGTGGAGAGCGGACAGCATCATCAGATCTGGAAGCATCCGCAGCACGCTTACACGCGGACCCTGCTCGACGCGATTCCTGGCCGCGCGGTGGCGGATGTCGCGGCCTGATCGACCGCCTGCTCCGTCCATTCGCGCGTGCATTTGACTATGTCCACGCTATAGC
>NZ_JBAUSA010000770.1:0-2860 GCF_049581465.1 Caballeronia sp.
GTCTGGCCGAGACCGAGTTCAACGACGACGGAACCGGCACGGCACGCCTGACCGATGCGGGCCGGACGCTGTGCACCGTGCTGTTCAAGGATCTGCCGGAATAGCGAGCGGGCGCGACATTAAAACTCTTGATGGCAGCCGGCTGCGAACGCGTCGCTGGCGAACGACTTCTTGATGGTCTTCCCGATCAGCGACGACGCGATGGTTTCGCCGCCGAATGTCGCTGGTGACGCCAAGTCGATGCGAGTTGGATGATAAATGGTGGAGAACTTCAGCTTCGACGGCAAGTATACTTCCTGGTTTTGAACCAGAGACATAGCATCATGGAAACAACCCGTGACACCGCATCCTTATCCGCCAAACCCCGTGTATATCTCGCTGGATTCGACGTCTTTCGCGCGGATGCTGCCGCCCATGGCGAGCATTTAAAAGCGCTTTGCCGCGAACGTGGAATGAGCGGGTTATATCCGCTGGACGGCCAGGTACCGGGCGATCTCGATCCCGTCTCAAAGGCCCAGTGGATTTACCGGGCCAACCTCGAATTGATCCGTGGCGCCGATATTGTCATGGCGAACCTTGACGATTTCCGTGGCGCGGGAGAACCCGATAGCGGAACCGCATTCGAAGTGGGCTTCGCAGTCGCGCTGGGAAAGCCCGTATGGGGTTATACGACCGAAGAGCGAACGCTTGTCGACCGCGTAGCTGTGCGGCACGACGACACCGCGTCTTTTTGCGATCGCGGATACATCGTTGAAGACTTCGGCCTGAGTATGAATCTCATGATCGCCTGTACTGCGCGAATCATCGTCGGCGGGCCGGGCCCCTGTCTCGATGCGATCGCGAAGGAGTAGGGCTAGACGCCGAGCTTTGGCCGGGGTTAGGGGGAAGGGTGCTGCTAGCGGCGAGTGTTCGGTGAGCGTGGAGTCCTTCTGCTTGCGTGGTCGTTCTGCTTAAGTCGGATTTTCTTGCTTATTTCTGTTAGCCCCTATTCGGGGCGGAACTTCATTTCTTTGCAAACGCGCAAAGAAACGAAGCAAAGAAACGCGTTTTAAACCGCCAATTTTTTAGTGTCGGCGTTGCTCATTTTATGTTTTTGGCACGAACGTAGTACAGCCACCACACATCAACGCCCAGTCGAACCCCCACCTCAAGCACATGCGGCGCGCACACGCTTCGCCTCAACGGCCGTATATCACGGCCTATCCTTGTATTCGCCGCACGCGCGCCCCTCCCCGGAGTCCAGCCACGTACTACTAAATGATGCACTGTCTACGAGCGTGAATGTGGAACTAACGAAGGTCATCCCTCGCAGCGAAGTCCCAGATAGGGAAGAAATCGCCGCCTGCAACGAGAAGGGATTCGCGCATGGGCAGTAGCTGTCTTGGCGCATCATGCGCCGCGATGTCCGGCATCATCGACGCCCGCCCGTGAAGTCGGCCGCAGCGTCGCAATGGGCTTGAGCGGAACGGGCCGGGGCGCCTCTTTCGTATGACAGTCGAACCCCGTCCGTTCGCACCAATATCGGCGGCCGTTACGCCTTCATTCGACGCGGAAGAGCTTGCGCGCCAGCGAGCAGAACAACGCCGTTGTCTCGCCTTCGTCCTGTTCGCGACGGCTCATTATGATTGGCGAGGAGACATGTGTTTCCGCCAGCCGCCGGTACACCACGCCATGCACGCGCAGGCCGTCGACGCTTTCCGGCACGAGCGAGACGCCGACCTGCGCGGCGACCAGCCCGAGCGCCGTCTGCAATTCCCTAACCTCGTGCACGCGCGCCGGCTCTAGCGCGTGATCACGCAGCGCCGACAGCTGCTGGTCGGCGAAGCTCGGGCGTGGAGAACTCGGATATACGATCAGCGTCTCACGCGCGATATCGGCAAGCGTCAGAGGCACATCCGGATTCGCCAGCGGATGATCCTGCGGCAACACTGCGATCATGCGTTCGTCCACCAGTATCTCGCGCGTGACCTGCGGGTCGTCGAAGCGCAGCCGTCCGAACCCGACGTCGATACGACCGCCCTTTAGCGCACCCAATTGTTCGAGCGTGAACATTTCGATCAGGGACAACTCGATATGCGGAGCGGCCTCCCGGAATGCGCGAATCACTTGTGGCAACGCGCCATATAGCGCTGACGGTACGAAGCCGATCACGATCCGTTCCGCCAGTTGCGCGAGCCGGCGCGTGAGCGGCGCGAGTTCGTCGGCTTCGCTGACCAGCCGTTTTGCTTGCGTATAAAAGATGCGCCCCGCCTCGGTCATTCGCAGCGGCCGCGACCCGCGCTCAAAAAGCTGCAAGCCGATATCCTCCTCGATCTGGCTGATCTGGCGGCTGAGCGGCGGCTGCGTCATGTGGAGCCGCACTGCCGCGCGCGTGATATTCATTTCTTCGGCGACCGCGATGAAATAGCGGAGTTGGCGCAGCTCCATGTATACCCCAGGAGAATGGAAGTCGTCTAAACGGGTGTTGGACTTCGAGATGGCTTTGTTTCTACCGTGCGGGCCAACCGGAGCAAAAGCATGATAGCAACAGGCGTGGCGTGGTTGGTTAGCGTGTGTTCAGCGCGCGGTTGTTCGCTGCATAGGTCATCCGCGATGTTGTTTTTGTTCCGGGGTTGGAGGCGAAGCGTGTGCGTGCCGTTGGTGCTTGAGGTGGGTGTTCAAGTGAGGGTGGATGAGTGGGATCGGCACTACGTTCGGGCCAAAGACCTGAAGTGATCGACGACGACACTAAAAAATTGGCGGTTTAAAACGCGTTTCTTTGCTTCGTTTCTTTGCGCGTTTGCAAAGAAATGAAGTTCCGCCCCGAACAGGGGCTAACAGAAATAAGCAAGAAAATCCGACTTAAGCAGAACGACCACGC
>NZ_JBAUSA010000771.1:0-4942 GCF_049581465.1 Caballeronia sp.
GGGAGCAGTCAGTCGACAAATCAGGCTACTGGAAGAGTCGCTCGGCGTGAAGCTTTTCGAACGCGACCACAAAGGGATTCGGCTGACTCCCGCGGGGATCAGGTTAATGCCGTCGGTAACCGAGGCATTCGATGTTATCGAGCGTGGCACCCAGCAGCTAACCGGGAGTGTCGAGCGCAAGCGGTTGATCGTCTCTTTGCCACCTACTTTCGCCACGCAGTGGCTGTCTTCGCGGCTCGCGGCGTTGGCCGAACAGCTAGCGGACGTCGATCTGTCGATTCGTACCCAGGAAAGCGTCGAGTGTCATTGCAGCGTGCGCTTCGGTCGCGACGCAACGGTACACGGCTACTCGGAGTTGCTGATGATCGAGCGGCACGCGCTGGTGGGATCGGCAGACTTCGCCGGAGTGCCGATCGAGGTCTTGCTCGACCAATTGCCAGCGCTTCATGTGCTGCACGAGGACGTGCGTCTGACACTCTGGCCGGACTGGCTGGCGAAAGCAGGTTTACCCGCGCGCTACGCAGAGAACGGCATAGAGTTCTCGAACCTGCAGCAGGCGATCCACGCGGCGCGACGGGGCGTGGGACTTGCCGTCGTGGACCTGAACATGATCCACCACGAGTTGGCTGATGGCGCCCTGGTGCGATTGTCCGACGTGGACATCAGCGGGCCATTTGGATACTGGCTGGATGTCCCGGAAGCCTATCGCGACGCTGACACGGTGGCCGCGTTCACTGGCTGGTTGCGCCGTGAAGCGATCCGGCCGGATCGCTTGCAGGTCTGAACTACGCATTATTTAAACGTCCGAGACTCGCTCTTGCCGCCTGGCGTCGAACATTCCCGCATCACCGAACGGTTGCATGGCTAACGTCGCCAGACGCACCCGCCACGGTTTCACCCTCCGGCACGCAATGTGACTGCAGCGACAAATACCCCGCGTTATAAGCCTTCGGATCTTTCTTCGGTAGCGTGTAACTAATATGGCACTGCTCGACCGGCCCACTACCCCACTTCACCGTCAGCGCCCCCTGATCTTCAAGACCACGCGCAAATATTCTGCTATCCTGACCGACTACACCCACGGTCTTACCTTGTTCGTCTTCCACGCTTGCTCCAAATGGCAACGCTCCGCCGCCTGGTTTCGGCGCCTGAATCAATGCAGCCCGGCCGCTCACCGTCTCGTATTTCATCATCACGATAGAGCCTGCGCGGGGTGCCACTTGCGCTGACGTCGATTTAAATTCGACATCGGTGGACGTGCCTTTCGGATCGATATCGACCACGTTCATGCTGTACGGCGACAGGTAAGGTATCACCGCGTAACCGCGTGCATCAACCCTCGTTCCCGGCGAACTCGTGACCATCGCGCCTGCCGCAGCCGGCGCCTCGACAATTCCGATCGTGTCACCAACGGTCTGCGAGAACGTCACGCCTCCCGGATGCGCCACGACGGAGCCTTGCACGCCCGCCGATACCTGGCGCGTGCCCGCACCGCCACTCGCCGATGCATTCAAGGTCGCGTAAGGCGCGCGATACGTGGCGCTCGCACCCGCATTGCCATCGTTCGCCGAACTGCCCCCGGCGTTGTACGTGCCGTAGCCGTTGTACGAGAACTGGTTCATTTCGCCCAGCGAACCACTTACGTTCGCCTGCATGTTCGTCGCGTCGTCGGAGTTGTGCGACACATTCGTGCTCAGCATCGGTGCATGCGCCGTGTGGCCAAGCGGTACTGTCGTGCTGAGCAGGAAATTGTTTGACATCGATCCGTCCATGGAACGCGTACGGCCAGCCGTCAAGCTGTAGGTCCCGTACTTGAACGAGTTGGTATAGCCCGCCTGAAACAGCGTGTCGGCGCCGCCACGATTCCAATAGTTTTGCGTCGATCCGCTGACGAACGTCGTGCCGTGGTTGCCGAGTTTTTGATTGATCGAGACCTGCATGCGATTGCGTTGGCGATAAATCGAATCAACATCGCCGCCGTGCTCTGCAATGTCCCGCACGGAAGCAGCGTCGTTCAGATTCAAATACCCGGCCGTGGAAAATCGATAAGCCGCAACCGAGACATTGGTATCCGTCGCCCCGATGAACTTGCTGTAACCCACGCGCAAACTCGTGCCCTGCATCGACTGCGCACTCGGCACGCTGGTGCAGGAGCCCGTCACGTCCATCGAAAATACGCCGATACTGGTGTTCAATGCGCTACCCACGTTCATCGCGCCATAGCCGCTCGACGCAACCACGCCCCCATAACCGGTGACTGTGTTGGTCAAGCCGCGCTGGATCGTGAATTGGGCGAAGCCGGGTTTGTCATCGAGCGAATCATTTCGAAGCAGTCCTGCCGTTGCGCTAAAACGCGTCACGCCGGGCCGCAGCGATTGCGCTACCGAAGCAAACGGCACGGTGAATTCCTTGCTGCGTCCGTCGGCTTCCGTGACCGTTACGTCGAGATCGCCACCGTAGCCCGTTGAATAGAGGTCGTTGATTTCGAATGGACCGGGCGCGACATTGGTTTCCTGCAACACCTGGCCGTTCTGGCGAATCGTGACGCGAGCGTTAGTTTCCGCGACGCCGCGTACCACCGGTGCGAAACCACGCATCGATTCAGGCAGCATGCGGTCATCGGTCGCGAGTTGCGCGCCGCGAAACGACACGCTGTCGAAGATCTCGCCAGTGGTACTGGCGTCGCCGAGGGTGAGTTGCGCACCCAGCTTTTCCACGTCGCGCTGCGCATAGGTGGCGATGTTGTCAAGTTGTGTCTTCTGTCCCGTTGCTGACGTGAGCGACCCTTGATGGCGAAAATGCCATGCGCCGATGTTCACGCCGGCGTTCAGGCCGAGGTAACTTTGCGTCGAAGTGGCTCCCGATCCTGCCGTGTGATACGTGTTGGCGTTATAGCTGATAAACCCGCCGTTGACGCCCTGCTCCCACTGTTCGGGCGGCACATAGCCCCGTGCTGAATTCTTCATGAACGCCTGCGGCACGCTCAGTTCAAGCGTTTGCTGGGTGAAGTCGAAGTCGACAGTTGCACCCGGCACGAGGATGCCGATCTCGTCGCACGTGTCTGCGGTGGGCGCAGCCGGAACAGGGGCAGCGATGCGTCCGGCGGCCGCGTCGGCCTTGGCCAGATCGACACCTGCGCGCTGCAAGAGCGCACGGCTGAAACAAGGCTTTGAACCGAGTTTGCCGCCCGTGGCATCAAAGCGAATGTCTTCGCGAGCCAGACGCACGCCGTTCACCAGCAGATCCACTGCATACGTTCCCGGCGTCACGGCATTGCCGCGCGTGAAACGACTTGTGTCGACCGCGGTGCCTGCATCGGCGCGCAAATACATATTGTCGAAGCTGACCTCCTCAACGGCGCCGGTGTCGCCGTGCTTCAATGCGGCTCCCTCAGCGACGGCCTGGGAAGCCGTGGCGTAAGCCATCATTGCGAAAACGACCGCGGCGATGGGCTTGAGGCGCAGTCGAAACGTGCTCTGGTCTTGACTCTGGGAAGCGTGTTGAGCCGCATGTTTCATGATTCAGCCTGCGATGGTTTCCGTCGATTTAGACGCGACTTGACCCACCGGGCTGTTCGGAGCAGACCGTTCGGAAAACCGCGGGATGGAGTGTTTTGAGGAAGGCGCCGGCTAGCTGCGGCCCGCGACGCCTTCGGTGTCGCCCCTGTGCGGGGCGAGAGACTTACTGAGACTTACAGGGCCTTACTGAGCCAGAGGCAGATCGAACGGCAGGGCGCCGCCGAAGTCGCTGATTGCGTTGTACTTGACGTGGGCGTTAGCGGGAATGGCGTTCAGATTCTTGATCGGAAATTGCGCCGTACCACGCGGCTCAACCATCCCGCCGATATCGTTCTTAAAGGTCTGGCTGCCGCTCACGACATCGATTTCACTGAACGATACGTAGTACGCCGTAGGATTTGTCGCCTTGACGTCGAAACCCTTCTTGTCGACGGCCGGCACAAGCGTCCAGCTCACTTTCCCGGCAGCTTCATCAGGGCTTCCTGGCAAGCCCTTGGGACGAGCGAACACCTTGATGCGGGTACGAAACGCAAACTGCAACGTGTTCACATCGGTGTTCTTGGCCGTGTTCGGCGGCACGTCCAGTACGTTCAGCCAAAACACCGATTCCTTGTCTTGCGGGAGAGCGTCGCCGGTGTACATCATGCGCAGCGTTTGCGACTTCTTGCTGTCCATGCGGAAGATGGGCGGCGTAATCACGAACGGTGCGCTCGCTTCGCCCGGCTTCGCATCCGCGTTGCCCTTGTCCATCCAGACCTGCACGAGCGACGGTTCCGCCCGATCATTGGTCAACTTGACCGTCACCTCACGATTTTCAAGGGGATACACCACGCGTGTTCCGCCCACGGTCACACTCGCGCCCGCGCTTCCGGCGAGCAGAGCCGCGACCAGGCCCAGGCCACATGCAATTCGATTAATAGACTTCATGACTGTATCTCCGTGAAAAACCTGGCTCTAAACGTAGAGAACGTAGAGAAGAAGCAGGCATCCGCACCCGCGGATGCCTGGTGTCAGGGCTTACTGATAGTCGACGGTGTACTGAACCGAGGTGTTGACCGGGCCGGCCGTTGCCTTGCCCGTTGCGTAGTACTCAGCGAAGTACTTCAGGTCGGCGGCGCCCGACACGACTGCAACGCCGTTGCCTGCGAGGTCATTATTGGCACCCGTGACAACGTTGATCGGCGCGTGGCTGGCATTGAGCAAGCGCACTTGAACGTTCTGCGCACCGGAGGGCGCCTGGTTCGTCAGGTAACCCGTGGTCTGGTCGATCGTCGGGCCGTTTTCAAAGCGAGCAACTGCCTTCGTTTCCGTCGAGCAACCGCTCAGCGCGAAGGTCAGGTCCGTTGCGGCGGTCGTACCGGCTGTTGCACCTTTCGAAGCCAAGGTGCTGCCCGTGACTGTCGGCAGCGTGACGTTCTTGTCGG
>NZ_JBAUSA010000772.1:0-1627 GCF_049581465.1 Caballeronia sp.
GTTGAATTGATCGAATTGAAGAGGATCAGGGTCACCGTCAGCGTGATGACGCCGAGGTAGACGTCGCTGATGCGGCCATAGAACATGAAATAGCCGAGCAGGGCCGCGAAGGCTGCCGGCACGAGGACGGCGAGAATCAGCGGCGTTGTGCTTTCGCCGATGTTGATCATCGCGATCGCGTAAGTGTAGGCGCCAAGTCCGAAAAACGCCGACTGGCCGAAACAGAGAATGCCCCCGAAGCCCCAGACGAGCGCGAGTGACAAGGCAAGCACCGCCATGATCATGTAGACGGTGATGTTGAGCATCACGTCGAGGTCGAACAGCCGCGGTGCAAGGATGAGCACCGCGATCCCAACGACCGCGACCAGCGCAAGCCCGAGAATATTGAGAGCGCGCGCGCTCACAGGCTTCCCCGAAAAAACCGACCGGTTATCCCTTGAGGGAGCACGCGGATGAGCACGATCGCGGCGGCAAGCAGCGCGACCTCGCCGAAAACCGGCGTTGTCACATAGGTCGCGACCTGGTTTACCGCCCCGAACAATGTTGACGCCATCGCCGTGCCAGTCACGATCGACACGCCCCCGCCGATCACTGTAATGAATGACTTGGCGACATAGGCGGCGCCGATCGTGGGAAACACGCCCGACACAGGCGCGATAATTGCGCCGGCAAGGCCGGTGAGGGCAGCGCCGGCGCCGAAGGTGATCGAATAGACTCGGTTCGGATTGACGCCGAGCGCAGCCGCCATGTTCGCGTTCTGCATCGTTCCTCGCGCGATCAACCCGAGCCGGGTGAAACGTAGAACTGTGAGAACCCCGCCGAGCACGACGAATGCGACGCCGATCACGAATAGCGTGTAGGTGCTCGTGCGATACTGGCCGATCTCGAAGCTGCCGAGTGGCGCTGAAAGGCCGACGGTGGTGTTGCCGAACACCGCAGTCGTCAAACCAACGAGAAACAGGCTCAAGCCCCACGTCGCCAGCATCGTGTCGATCATGCGGCCGTAGAGCCAGCGGATGATGGTGCGCTCGACGATAATCCCGATCGCCCCCACGACGATCGGCGCGACGATCAGCATCGCGATCCAGATGCTGAGGCCAAGACGATTGGCTTCGATGGCGGCGTAGCCGCCAAGCATCAGAAACTCGCCGTGGGCCAGGTTGATGACTTTCATCATCCCGAAGATGATCGCCAACCCCACGCTCATCAGCGCGAGGCTGGCGATCGCATAGAGAACCTGGATTGCCAGGAGCGCTACGAGATCCACAAGAGGTCCTGCATGCTCTGTCTGCGAAGCGCGCTCAGAATTTAATTATATACTGCTGGTTGTCGTTCGGGTTCTTCTTGAGGTCGCACACGGCCGCGGTGTCCGACGGCTTCTGCTGCGGAAAATCCTCGAGCAGATCGAACTTCTTGTCCTTCACCTCGGCGATGTGGACGTCCAGAACGCAATGGTGCGTCGGCGGATCGATCGTCACCTTGCCCGATGGCGCATCGATGCTGATGCCGGTTTCGAGCGCTTCGATCACCTTCATTCGATCGATGCTCTCGGCCTTTTTCACCCCTTCTGCCCAAAGGTTGAAGCCTTGGTAGGTTCCCATCGCGAGCTCGGTCACGTTTGGATAAT
>NZ_JBAUSA010000773.1:0-2548 GCF_049581465.1 Caballeronia sp.
TTCGTGACCGGGTGCGCGGGCTCTCCGAAGAAGAGGCTCGCCAGTTCCTTCTGCCACCAGGTGTGCTTGGTCCGGCCGATGGTGGGATCGCTGGCTTCCTTCGATGTCTCTTCAAGCTCCCGGCGCAGCGCATATAGCGCCGTCAACAGAGGCTGTCCCGCCGACGGAGCGCGGCGCAACGCGTAGTAAGTGCTCGAACCATCGGGTGCGGCTTTCTGCTGGCAGTATTCGTCGAAGTTCACAGGGCGGGGAGGTAGTGACGGCTCAACGCCGATCGGTCAGTGCCAGAAAAAAAGCCATTGAGATTCAATGGCTCGTGGGGTGTTCCGGATGGCTGGGCAAGCGCCCATACCGAGCAACGCGACAGCACGGCCTAATCTCAAATTATCGCCCGGATGGAGAGGGGCTGCAACCTTGCGCAGGCTCTGACGGCTTGTCCCCTCACGGGCTCATTGTTCTTCGCAGATCACGTCGAACTTGATCAGTTTCGTCGGCCCGAAGGTGTTGCTGATCGCGACATCGGCGGCGTCGCGGCCACGAGCCATCAGCACGCGGCCAGTTCTCGGCACGTTGTTGCGGGCATCGAACGTCTGCCAGGTCCCGCCGATAAACGCTTCGAACCACCCGGCGAAATCCATCGATGAATGAGGCAGCGGCACGTTGACGTCGCTGATGTAGCCCGTGCAGTAACGCGCCGGGATGTTCATCGCGCGGCAAAGTGTGAGGGCGAGATGCGCGAAATCGCGGCATACGCCTTGACGCTCGTTGTACGCTTCCCACGCGGTTTTCGTTGGCCGGGCGTGTGCGTAGTTGAACACGATGTGGTTATGCACGAAGTCGCAGATCGCCTGTACCCGAGGGCGTCCGAGGGGCCCCTTGCCAAACTGTTTCCACGCGAATTCGGAGAGCAAGTCGGTTTCGCAATAGCGGCTGCCGAGCAGGAAGACGAGACATTCGTTGGGCAGTTCTTCGACCGGATGCTGCTCGCCGCTCGGCGAAGGAATCTCGGGGTCCGGCGACACTTCAACCAGCGCCGTCGTCGACAGCGTGATGTGTCCTTTCGGCGCGACCAGCCGGCTGCACAGGTTGCCAAAGCCATCGCGATACTGCGAGATCGGCACGGGCGGATCGACCTTGAGCACATCGGCGACGAGCATCTGCGGCGCGAACGAAAAATGGGTGTTCAGCATGAGGAGCATGGGTGTCGGTTGCGGACACTCGTAGACCAGCTCGTAACCAACGCGGAGTTTCATGGGAGCGGCCTTTAGACCTTTAGACGGAGATGATCATGAGTGAAGCTCGGTCACACTGACCTCGACATCTAGGCCGCGGAACGAACCAGGCTCGCCATTCCAGGTTCCCCATAAGGGCAGAGCCTGATGATAGTCCCACGCGACCGCGACGCGAATGAGATGGCGGTTGCCGACAATACTGTTGGTCGGATCGAAATCGACCCAGCCGGCACCCGGCAGGAAGATCTGCAACCAGGCGTGGGTTGCGCCGCCGCCGCGCGCGGTGGGTGCGTTGGATTCTTCGCTGGATTCGTCTTTGGGGGCAGCGGGCGCTGCTTCGCGTGGGGCGTCGTGATCCGGCACGTAGATATAACCGCTCACGAAGCGCGCAGCGAGGCCGAGCGAGCGGACCGCATCCATCATCAGGACGGCAAAATCGCGACAACTGCCGCTGTGCAGGCGCAGGGTATCGGCGGGACGATTGACGCCCTTTTCCGTACGGCGCACGTACTTGAAGTCGTCGTTGATTTCCTTCGTCATGGCGCGCAGCAACGCCATCGTGCCGATGGTCTCGCCGGGCGTGACAAAGCGCCGGGCCCATGCGTCGACATCGCCGTCGGGATCCGGTCGATTGCGCGCGTTCACAAGATCCGACGCTTCCTCGTTCGTGTACGTGAACGGAAAGGTGGCAGCGTACGGTTCCAGCGCGTAGTCGGGCTGCGGCGATTCAACGTGCTCGATGGTCACTTCGCTCTCGAACGACAGCTCGGCCGCCTGGGTGTCGAACGTGGCGACTGCGACGGAGTTATCGAAGACATCGTGCAGCCAGCGCAAGCGCGCCGGCTCCGGCGTGATCTTCAATTGCGTGGTGACGAGGCGCACGTCGTGACTTGAGCGCGGGCGAAACATCATCCGGTGCTCGCCGAAATCGACGGGTTCCGAATACCGGTAGACGCTCAGGTGCCTTACGGTAAAGCGTTGTGGTTCGTTCACTTGAAAGTGTCCCGTCGTGATGGACTCGACAGGCGAGAGGCCGTCAGTCGCGAACCTCCGCGACCGTGCCGCGAGGCTTGCGGCATGCGTGTTGAAAGCCATGGCGGTGCCTGTGATCCGGGTGGCTGCAATGGCCAGCCCTTGCGGTCTTCAGGATACAGGAGACACGCGGGTCGAAAGAATTCGTTTGGGGCGGGGCCGGGCTGGACGGGCCGCCAGTGGGAGCGCTACGCGACGGTATCGAGCACGACGCGCCCCATCGTCAGACGCTTGATCAGTGCGCGCGTAATCGATGCAGCGTCGGCCTGCGCGCTCGCTGTAGC
>NZ_JBAUSA010000774.1:0-3392 GCF_049581465.1 Caballeronia sp.
GCCTCGGGCGATCGCGGCGCTGCGTGCGTCGGTGCCGGATGTCGAGTTGGCGCTGCGCGAGATGAGCAACGCCGAGCAGGCCAGCGCGCTCGAGAAAGGGGAAATCGATATTGGCTTGCTGCATACGCCGGTGGCGGTCGCGGGAAGGATGCGCGAGAAGCTGATCGCGCGGGAGCAATTGATCGCAGTGCTACCTGCGACGTTTCCGTTGGCGGCCGGCGCGAAGGTGTCGCTACGCGAGCTTGCAGCGCACGGGCTCGTATGGTTTCCACAGGGCCAGTTGCCCAACGTTCGCGCGGGCATCCTGAGCGCGTTCCGGCAAGCGGGTTGCGCAGTGGAGATCGTGCAGGACGCGAACCGCTCTCTCACCGTGCTCGCGTGCGTCGCCGCGGGATGTGGTGTGTCGCTGCTGCCGCGTTCGGTACGGGCGTTGCAATTTAGCGGAGTGCGGCTGTGCGAGATCATCGACGGCGCCGCGTTGCCGCCCTTCGAACTCAGCGCAATCTGGCCGGCACGGACTAGGCAAACGCTCGCAGACCGTTTCGCGGAATTGATCGAGCCTTACGCCGCGCCTTTACTCACGTAGATGAAGCCGCGATGCGCGCGCATCGCGGCCGGCGGGTCAGCTCGACTTGACTTCTCCGCCGTCCATGCGCAATGCCGAGCCCGTCATCCACCGCGCCGCAGGCGACACGATGAACGCCATCAACTCGGCAATCTCCTCCGGCGTGCCGTAACGCGAGATACCCACTTCAACGGGAAACTTTGCCGTCGCCTCTTCGACGCTCATGTTGTGTAGCGGCGCCCAATGTTCCAGGTACGAGCGTCGCCGGCCGGTCATCACGGCCCCCGGCAGCACGCTGTTGACCTGCACGCCGTCGGCGATGCCGCGATCCGAAAACGCTTTCGCGAGCGCCACGATCGCCGCGTTGATCGTACCCACGGCCGCATAGGGCGCCTTGGGAAACAGCGCTGAATTGCCCGACATCAGCACGACCGATCCTGAACTCTCCATCAGCGCCGGCCACGCCGCGATTGTTAGACGTCGCGCGCCGTGAAGCTTTAGCGCGAGACCGCGATCCCATTGCTCGTCGGTCATCTCAAGCACATCGATCTGCGGCACTGCGCCCGCAATGTTGAGCAATGCGTCGATCCGTCCGAATGTCGCGAGCGTCTGTTCGACGACCTGCCGTGCGGCATCGGCTTGAGAGAGATCGGCGGCGATAATAAGAGACTGTGCGCCGGCATTCTTCACTTCGATCGCGGTTTGTTCGAGGTTCGCGCGGTCGCGCGCAACGAGCACGATCGAGTCAAAATCCCGCGCCAGCCGGATGGCGGTCGCACGACCGATACCCTGGCTTGCGCCCGTGACGATAGCGATTTTGCTAGACATGTTGCTTCTCCTGGTTGCGTGAATGAAGCCGGGTTCAGTGAGCTTACGACCCTCACCCGCTTCAAGATGACACGGTTATCGAAGCTTCGCTTCGGATACCTCATCGAATCAGGAACTCCGAAATGGCCGTGGCGATTTCGGTTGCATGTGTCTCGAGCGCGAAGTGGCCGGTATCGAAGAACCGCACCACGGCGCCGGGGATGTCGCGCCCGAATGCCTCGGCGCCAGCGGGCAAAAAGAACGGATCGTTTTTCCCCCACACGGCAAGCAAAGGCGGTTGATGTGTGCGGAAGTACTGCTGGAACGCGGGGTAGAGCGCCACGTTGCTTCGATAATCGCGGAACAGGTCGAGCTGTATCTCGCCGGCACCGGGCCGGCTCAGATAGAAGTCGTCGAGCGAGTAGCCGTCCGGCGACACCGACGCTGTGTCGGGTACGCCATGGGTGTACTGCCAGACGGTGGTCTCGTGAGTGAGCAGAGCGCGAAGCGCTTCCCGATTCTCTTGCGAAGCCTCTTGCCAGTAGGCGCGGATTGGATTCCAGCCCTCGCTCAATCCTTCTTCGTAGGCGTTGCCGTTCTGCGAAATGATCGCGGTGATCCGCTCGGGATGCCTGATTGCAAGGCGGAAACCGGTTGGCGCACCGTAGTCGAATACGTAGACCGCGAAGCGGTCGAAACCGATCACCTCGGTGAAGCGCTCGATGACCTTGGCGATGTTGTCGAACGTGTACTCAAAACCGTCCCGACCGGGCATGTCGGACTGTCCGAATCCGGGCAGATCCGGCGCGACGATATGGAAACGGTCGGCGAGCTTCGGGATCAAATCTCGAAACATATGGCTCGAGCTCGGAAAGCCGTGCAGGAGCAGCAGCTTTGGGGCGCCCGCGCGACCGGCTTCACGATAGAACACGTTAAAGCCATCGACGTCGGCATGGCGATAGGCAATAGAAGTCATGTGATCTTCCTCCACAGGGTTAGACGGCTGACAAAAAGCGCCGTGCGATGTTCGGCATCGCAGGTCGCATGCAACTCGCGGATAACGTTAGCGAGCGGAAACCGACTGGAGCGCTTCGACGATGACATCGGTCACAGCGTCGGGAGCGGTCACCATCGGCGTGTGATCGACCGGGTACGACCGCACGTGTGCATTCATGCGACCCGACATGAAATGCTGGGTGTCCGGGTCGATCATGCGGTCCTGCTCGGCGATCAGGAACCAGCTCGGGCGGTCTTTCCACAGCGGACGCCCGAGCGCTTCGCCAATGCAGGACACCGAAATGGGGCGCTGCACCGCAGCGAGCACGGCCAACTCTTGCGGCGTCGCGTGCTGTGCAAATCCCTGCGCGAATCCCTCTTTCGGCAGCCATATGAACCCATGTCGATCAGGAGCGAGTTGCGGCGCCTGCGGATGCGTTTCACCGCGATAGAACACATCGCCCACCGTTTCTCCTTCGTCGGGCGCGAGTGCGGCGACATAGACCAGTGCAGCAATACTTTCGGCCCGGGTCGACCCGATCACGGCACCTGCATATGCGTGGCCGACTAGCACCACCGGACCATCGATCCGTTCGAGCGTCCGGTCGAGCGCGGCCACATCGTCACTCAACGAGGTCAGCGGCAGCGGAGCCGCAATGACATTGACGCCCTGTTCCTTCAGACGATCGATCACCTTGCCCCAGCTCGATCCGTCCGCCCATGCGCCGTGCACCAGCACTGCGCTCACATTGCCAAACGACATGTTCCGCTCCTTTGAAGAAAAGTGGATGCTGCCCTGCGACGTGCCGCCAACGCGTCGCTTTTTGTAACCTGTCTGACGGTGCCTTCAAGGTTAGTTATTCGACACGTAACTTGTCAAGTGCATTTTTAGTGGTTACGATGATGTCATCGTCATTGCACATTCATCACAAGAAATGGACTACCGTCAGATTCCCGCAATATTCGTAGCCGATGCGCCGGGCCTCGACTTCCTGAACTCGATCGCGACGCCGGTGGATGAAGA
>NZ_JBAUSA010000775.1:0-1979 GCF_049581465.1 Caballeronia sp.
CTCTTCGCGGCCAAAGTGACCATACGCCGCCGACTTTTCGTAGATCGGACGCAGCAGGTCGAGCATCTGGATAATGCCCTTCGGACGCAGGTCGAAATGCTCGAGCACGAGCTCCTGGATCCTTTCATCCGACACGCGGCCCGTGCCGAACGTGTTGACCATGACCGAAGTCGGGCGCGCAACGCCGATGGCGTACGACACCTGAATCAGGCAACGCGAAGCCAGCCCGGCCGCGACGATATTCTTTGCGACATAGCGGCCGGCGTACGCAGCCGAACGGTCGACCTTCGACGGATCCTTGCCCGAGAACGCGCCACCGCCGTGGGGTGCCGCGCCGCCGTAGGTATCGACGATAATCTTGCGCCCCGTCAACCCGCAATCGCCTTGCGGACCGCCAATCACGAAACGACCGGTCGGATTCACCAGGAACTTGATGTCCCCCTTGATCAACTCGGGCGGCAACACCGGCTTGATGATCTCTTCGATCACCGCTTCACGCAGGGTCTTGAGTTCGATGTCCGGTGCGTGTTGTGTGGAAAGCACCACGGTATCGATCGCATGCGCTCGGCCATTGACGTACCGAACCGTGACTTGCGACTTCGCGTCCGGACGCAGCCAGTTCAGGCGACCGTCGCGACGCAGGTTCGCCTGGCGCTCGACCAGACGGTGCGCCAAGTGGATGGGCAACGGCATCAGTTCGGGCGTTTCGTCGCAGGCATAGCCGAACATCAGGCCTTGGTCGCCCGCGCCCTGATCGAGGTTGTCGTCATGAGCAGCGTCCACGCCCTGCGCGATATCCCGCGACTGTTTGTCATAGGCGACGAGCACGGCGCAACCGCGGTAATCGATGCCATATTCCGTGTTGTCGTAGCCGATACGCTTGATGGTGTCGCGCGCAACCTGGATGTAATCGACGTTGGCTTGCGTGGTGATTTCGCCCGCGAGAACGACAAGGCCGGTATTGCACAGCGTTTCAGCCGCGACCCGCGAGTATTTATCCTGAGCCAGGATGGCGTCGAGGATGGCGTCGGAAATCTGATCGGCAACCTTGTCGGGGTGGCCTTCAGAGACGGATTCAGAGGTAAAGAAATAGTCGTTTGACACGCTTCAGACTCCATTTTGAGTACGGTTAAGCTTCTAACGTAGCCGGCCTCATTTGGGAGTCTGAAGCGGCGACGCTTTAGCGGAAATCATGGTCCGGTCAGCGCTATGAGCACCGCCCGGCTTCGCCCCGCAAGTTGTCCATTAACTCGGCGAAGGTTTTATTATAGCGGCTCCGTACATTTGTCACAGAGCCAAGGTTTGTTGTCCGCCCAACATAAAACGTACTTTTCTCTGCGCGACGCCCGATGCGACCTCCGGCCCGCTCGAACAACCTGCCACGACGGCGACTTCTGGAGCGTTACATGCTAGGTCGCATCGGCGTCATGCTTGCGGTGCATTTCCTGAAATTGCTCGCGCTCGTTCCCTACGGCATCACGGCCCGTTTCGGCGATGGCCTGGGCTGGCTGCTCTATCAGATCCCCAGTCGGCGCAAGCGGATCGTCCATATCAACCTCGCGCTGTGCTTTCCCGACTGGACGCCTGAACGACGCGAGGAAGTGGCGCAGCGCCATTTCCGTCACGCAATCCGCAGCTATGTGGAGCGCAGCGTGCAATGGTTCGGTTCCGCGGAAAAGCTCGCCAAGCTGATCCAGGTGGAAAGCGCCGTCGATCTGCGCGATCCCGACCTGCCGCCCACACTGTTTCTCGGTTTTCACTTTGTCGCGATCGAAGCTGCGTCGATTTGGCTCAACTATTCGCTGCACAGAAGATGCGGGTCGCTCTATCAGCCCATGTCGAACCCGTTACTCGACGATATTGCAAAGAAGCAGCGCGCCCGCTTCGACGCCGACATGGCGAGCCGCGCGGATAGCGCGCGGATCGTGCTGCGCTGGCTACGTGACCACAAGCCCGTCATGCTCGGCGCAGACATGGAC
>NZ_JBAUSA010000776.1:0-4795 GCF_049581465.1 Caballeronia sp.
CTTGAATGTGGCACGCGCCTCCCATCTATTGGGCCGGGGTTGCAGGACGTGCGCGCATGTAACACCATGGGCCGTCAGAATTCTTGTTCCCCAACGGATCACCCGGAGTAGTCCACTTGCAATCGACCCAACGCATCACCACCGATAAACCCGTCGCCGTCCTCGGTGCTGGAACGATCGGTCTAAGCTGGGCCGCGCTGTTTGCGGCTCACGGATTCGACGTCCGAATCTGGGACCCCAGCGAGAAAGCGACGGCAGACGCGGACGTTAAAAAGCCGGCCCCCTCACGGGAAGCCGGCTTTTTTCCACCGTCATGCCGACGATCGACTAGCCGTGATGGTCTTGATCATGGTCGTAGTGACCCTCCACGTGCGGCGGCGGGCGATGAACAGGACCGTGGTCATGCGGGTGGTTGCGCATCCATTCGTCACGTTCCCAATAGCGATGGCCATCCCAATACCGGTCGCCATGCCAGCCAAGGTTGATCACAACGGCGGTGCGCATCATCTGCGGCTGCGCATAGCCCTCCTGAACAACGGGACCGTGAATCATTGCGTTATCGCCCTGAGCGACCTGAGCGAAAGCGGTAGTGCCGGTCAACAACGCGCCGCCAGCGATTAGCGCAGCGATGATCGAGCGTGAGGTTTTCATGACAATTCTCCCTGTCTGTGGATAGTGTTCGGTGTTGATTCCAAGACTGGCGGCAGGTCAGAAAAGCTGTCTGTCCGGATGCCGCGTCCTTGAGAACCAATGTAGCGGCCGTTCACGTTGCACGAAGTAAGGCCTTGTAAGAGTTGATTTCATCAAGACGCGGCGGAACAAGGCCCGTGGGGCGTACGCAACTGGCTGATTACTAGCGGCTTTGTGCCGCATCAGGCATGCGTTTACCTATCAGCCAGCGTTACGACTCGTAAGCGATGCAAGCTTAATGAATGCTCAAATAGCTGGCACGCGCGCGTTCAAAGCGAACCGGAGCGAGGAAAAGGGAGCGCAGGCGCGAGAAGCGCTGCTGATACAAGCGGGGGTAATACGGGATACGGATGAAATACAGGACGCAACTGCCCGATAAATTCAAGCAATCGGTAAATAGATTTGGTAGAAAAACTACACCAACACCTACGATGAAAGCAGGCGGCTCGCACGACCAAAAACCAGTGTCAATATCAAATTGAGCAACATGCCGGTTTTCTCCATGAGTGCCGCGCTGCTTCCTGACCAGATCACAGACGGATGCCGAAGACGGTACCGCGTGCCTTGCGAACGCGCTCTGCTTCACGCTGACGAGCTTCGTACGAGTAGTCCGAGTCCATCGGAAGGTGGGGCGATTCGAACAGCGATGCGAACTTTTGCAGCAAAGTGAAGAGGTAGCTCATGTGTGACTCCAGTGGGTTGGGTTCAGGGTAATCCCTTAGAACGAATTATAGGGTTTTCACTTAGAAATTTCTAGTGCGTCGCAACAATTTTTATGTAGTTTTTCTACATTTGTGTATTTCTACAACGCGGGGTCCAGAAGTCGGACGAGAATCGGAAATACTTACCGGCTTCGCGATGACACCATGAGGCATGACTTGTGCGGCCTGCTGGGCACGACGCGGTCATGCGTCGTCTCTTCATCGTCGAAAGTGGGGCAAGCGAGATGGCTACGATTCGCATTGGCATGTCGGGATGGCGGTATCCGCCGTGGCGTGGCGTGTTCTACCCCGAAAAGCTCACGCAAGCCAAAGAGTTGGAATATGCATCTCTTACCTTGAGTTCAATTGAGTTGAACGGTTCGTTCTATTCACTGCAGCCGCCCGCGTCGTTTCACGCATGGCACGACGCAACGCCGGCCGGCTTCGTCTTCAGCGTGAAAGCGCCGCGTTTCATCACCCATATTCGTCGCGCCAAAAACGTCGATGGACCGCTCGCGAATTTTTTTGCGTCGGGCTTGTTTGCGCTGAAAGACAAGCTCGGCCCCATCCTGTGGCAATTTCCACCGAACTTCGCCTTCGACGCCGCTACGCTTGGCGGCTTCCTGGAACTGCTGCCGCACGATACCGACGCGGCATTGAACCTCGCTGAGAAGCATGAGCCGATGATGAAAGGCCGAACCTTTCTGGATATCGACAGGAAACGCAAGGTGCGTCATGCGATCGAGATCCGGAACCAAAGCTTCATCGATGAAGCTTTCGTCGAGCTGCTGCGTGAGCATCGCGTGGCGCTGGTCGTCGCCGACACAAACGGCGAATGGCCGCGCATGGAGGACGTGACCGCCGATTTTGTCTATCTGCGGCTACACGGGCAGGAGGCGCTTTATACCGGCGAGTACAGCGATGCGGCGCTGGATTCGTGGGAAGCCAGGATCAGGCGCTGGCATGACGGCGGCGAGCCGGGCGACGCGCGGCGAACAGCCAGGCGCGCGCCAAGAAGCACTAAAGAGCGCGACATTTATTGCTATTTCGATAACGACAAGAAAGTGAAGTCGCCCTTCGATGCGCAGCGTCTCGCGTCACGGCTTGGGATCGACTGGACGGCGCGGCACGAGGGCGAACGAGCAGCCCTGATGTCGGCGGCGAAGCGCTAGAGCCGCTTCATCCGTCTGGTGATGTGGCTTCGCTTGGGCGAGGGCGAGTGCGCGGGCTGCGCTGCGTCCAAATCGTTTGCGCCGGCAGCGGCCCCGTCGTGATGGGGGACCCCGACGTTGGCCGAATCGGTATCGAAGAAAGATTCGAGACTTGCTGCCTGATTCTGCATCAATTGCTCGATACGCAACTGTTGCACCGTATTTTCCTCCGTCAGCCGCTTCAGCGCGATGGCTTGCGCGATCCCGGTCGCGACGGACGCCAACAGCACGCACACGACAATCGCCAGCAAGGTTTTCATCCGCCGCGACAACGCCGCCGCTGAATTCTTGTGGTCCGCAACGAGGCCGCTCATGGCTTTAGTGATATCTGCGAACGCGGCGGCCTGGGCGGTATCGAACGTGGACCCGTCGGAACGCCCAGCGGGCGGCCGCGTGCGGCGGTCATCATCGATCAAGGTCGCTGTAAGCAATTTAGGCGCGACGGGCGACCGTAACGGGCTTGTGCCGGGGTCGTCATCGAGTAACGTCGCAGCAAGCGATTCCGGTGCGTGGCGATCAGGCGCGGCAACCGTGCTAACCGCGTTCTTAGCGCGCGCTTCAGACATCCGTCTCGAACGGCGCGGCAGTGCTTCATTTGGCGCAGCAGCTTCCGCGATCTCGCTACCTGCTTCAGGCGGCACCGGGCCGGCGACCACTCCATCGGGGGGAGGGACATCGTCGAAGGCCAGTTCAAGGCTGGCCGCTTCCGCTGCGGCGTTGCCCCGTTCATCGCTTAAATCCTGGGAAGCCGTGGCAGACGGCACCGGACGCAACAGCCGAACCGACGCAAGCGGATCGTCCGCCTCCGCCGTCGCCGACACCGCCGCCATGAAAACCTCGGGCAATTCGAAACCCGCGAGCGTGCCTTGGCGGACGTCGGTATTCATAGCCTGAAGCGTCGCGCGCTCGGCGTCGTCCGCGAAGAGATCAAGGGTCGGCGCGCCGTAGGGAATGCCGAACGACGGCGGCCGGTTCAACAGCGCAAGGCGCTGCGGCGAGCGCGCAGTACGGGCCGGTTTGCCCTCCGCTTCGCTTGAGGCCGGCAACTGGGCGGAGTCAGCGTCGCCCGAAAGAGCGGCGGAACGGGAAGCGGGATTTACAGCAGAATCTGGCATAAGTCGATGATTGACAACGCGACAAGCGGCCGGGCCAGCGGGTTAACAACGACGCCCGTGGACACGGCGCGGCCTGCACAATGCAGCGGAAAAGCGGACGCGCGGATTTTCGAGACCGCATTGTCGCATGTCTGAACATGCAGCGATTAGCAGTGCCGGGAGTCGGCCTTTTTGATTTATCCTTGGAGCCCCGCATCCGGACCTGGATAGCGTTCTCTTCCAGGCGCGACCTTGGCACTCGTTCAACCCTTTCGCACCATCGACAAAGCCGCATGCACCACGCTGATCCGAACACAGCACTCCCGCCCTACGCCAACGCCGCTACGCTTCGCGCGCATTATCGAGACGTTGTGTTGCCCATCTGGCGCGGCCCGGGCTTCAATCCCGTGCTGGGCCTGGCTTTTGAAGCCGTCGCCGAGGACGGCTGCACACCGGTGCCGCCTACGCGCTACCGCGCAATGGCGTGCGCCCGGCAATTGTTCGTGTTCTCGGAAGCCGGGGAAATCGACCATGCGGATACGCTGTTCGAATCGCTCCAGACCTATTTTCAGGACACGAAAAGCGGCGGTTGGTTCTATAGCGTCGACGCGAGCGGCGTACCGAAGGAGCGTCAAAAGGATCTGTACACCCACGCGTTCGTGATTTTCGCGTGCGCGGAATATGCGCGACATGCGAGCGCTGCGGCTCGTGCGCGCGCGCTCGCGGTGCTTGAAGAAACATCCGCTTTGATCGAGCAGCGCATGGCCGACGGCGCGTTATTCAGCACCGCCATGTCCGAAGATTTTTCCATCGTGCTCACGGCGCCGACGCAAAACCCGTTGATGCATCTCACGGAAGCCTGGCTCGCGGCTCGCGAAACAACCTCAGACCTCTCGTTCGACCGCCGGCTGGAAAAGCTCGCAGCGGCTGTGATGGAGGCGTTCGTGCATCGCGAGACGGGTTGCATGGCCGAATTGCCGCTGGGGAGCGCCGGCAACTGGCTGGAACCGGGCCATCAGTTCGAGTGGCTGTTCCTTGCGCAATCGAGCCGGCATGCCGCGTTTGAAACCGTCGGGTTGAATGCCGCACTGATTCAGGC
>NZ_JBAUSA010000777.1:0-6611 GCF_049581465.1 Caballeronia sp.
AGGCTGAGCCGAAGGGCCAGGCGCTGGCAGCGCTGCGCATGGAGCTGGTCGATCGAAACAGCTAACTCCGCCAGCAGGTTGGCAAGTGCGGCGCTTCCCTGACCGTCGTCCGCACCGTGCACGCGCAACCGTAGGCGGCCCATCTCCAGCGTCTCCACCTCATGCAATGGAACAGGAACCGCTCGCTCCGGGCTCCACAACTCCGGGGCTTCGGCTCGGCGCAAACACGCCGCGGCAGCGGCCGCATTGCCCTGAATCAAAGCCAGTCGCGAACGCTCGAGCTCTGCGCTGACGACGAGACGACCGAGGTTCTGGCCGTGGCCGATGAATTCCAGCTCGCTCAGCACACCGTAAGCGCGGTCCGGCTCGCCGCGTTGCCATGCCAGTCGCGACTGCGTGATGTAACCTCGCACCATCTGGCCGCTTCCCCCTGACTCCCGCGCCAGCGCCATGTAGATCGTCAGGACCTGCCCGGCCTGGTCGAGGTGGCCGGCTTCGTACAATGCTTCGGCGAACAGCATGGCAGACGGCGCGCTGCCGGTGGCCCGACCCCCGACATCGTCGGACATGTTGTTCGTCGCCAGGCGAAAGCGTGCGATGGCGTCTTGCAGCCTCCCCTGCCTCAGACTGATCGTGCCTTCCAGCGCTTCGGCCATCACCAGGCTGAAAGTACTGCCGATTTCGATGTGCGAACGGCGCGCCTGGTCCAGCAACGCACGCGCTTCTTCATGGCGCCCAAGTGCAGCGTAAAGCTTCGCCATCAGATTGGTCAGTAGACCGTATGGAAATGCGTAGTGGGGATCGAGCCGCGCGTGATTTTCGATGCCCATGGCAAGCCCATGGGCCTGATCTGTCATCACCAGCAGCATGGGACGCAGCGCAAGCATGTGAGCCCGCAGTTCCATATTCCCGCCAGCTTCGTCCCGTTCCATGGTTTCGTCTATGCGTCCCACGAGCGCCTGCGCATCCGCATAACGATGCGTAAAAATAAGTGCCCAGGCGCGGACGACATTCAGCTTGCACTGGGTATCGAACAGACACTGAGGCAAGCTGTCGAGCCAGCGGGCCAGCAAGCGGAAGCGGCCGAGATCCAGCAGCCGCTGCGCGTGAATGCCAAGCAGGCGTGCGGTGCCGTCGTAGTCGCGTGCGCGCAATGCATGCTCAATGGCAGGCACCGGTCGCCCCTCGCCTTCATACCATTGCGAGGCGCGTCTGTGGAGAACGGGTACCGCAGAAGGATCAACCTGAGTCAACTGCGCGTGCAGAAATTCCCGAAAAAGACTGTGGTACCGGTAATGACCGGGATTGTCCAACGCCGTCAGAAAGAGGTTTGCACGCTCGAGTTCCGCGAGCAGCGCGGCGCTGCCGGTATGTCCAAGCAGGGCATCGCAGACAGGGGCGCTGAGTTCATGGAGCACGCTCGTGCGCAACAGAAATTCGCGCTGTGCATCGGGTAATCTGACAAGCACGTCTTCGGCCAGATACTCCGTGATCGCGGCATGGGAGCCCGAAAAAGTCGCGAGAAAGGTTCCCGGATCGTCATGTCCTTCCAGGGCCAGGGAAGCCAGCCAGACCGCTGTGGCCCAACCATCGGTGACCTTATGAAGTCGGCCCAGTTCACTGCTGCCCAGCGTGAGGCCGCGTCGGTTGTGCAGATATTCAGCGGTTTCTTCTAATGAAAAACGTAACTGCCCCGGCCCGACTTCCAGTAACTGACCGCGCGCGCGCAGCCGGCCCAAACCGAGGCCAGGCACGACACGCGAGCCGATCACGATTTGCCAGCCAGATGGGAGGTGATCCACCAGTTGCCGGATCAGATCCAGCACAGCAAGGCTTTCGACAACCTCGAAGTCATCCAGAAACATCGTGAAAGTGGCACGGGACGCTGCGACGCGGTCGATCAGTTCGAGCAGGACCGGTTCTCCGGAAGCCGTGCCGACGCGCGGCGCGACACGCTCGATCGCCGCATCGAAGTGTGCAAGGAAGCGGCCAAGATCGTTGTCAGACGCGTCCAGATTGAGCCACCTGATAACAGCACCGGCCGCTTGCCGTCGCGCCGCGTACTGCAGCATGGCCGTTGTTTTGCCAAACCCGGCCGGCGCGCGCAGCACAATCAGACGCACATCGCCGGCGTCGTTGATGCGCTCATCCAATTGCGCCCGCGGCAATTGAAAAGGAGGCGGACGGGGCGGAGACAGCTTGGAGGGCAAGAGATTTTGATGCATGGCGTACTGAAGTTGAAAACACGCAGTCGCACGCGCGTACTGCACATGGCCACCCACTTCGCGCCAATGCTGGGCAGCCCGGTTGCGATGTTTTCGTGCCCCCTGAGTCAATAATCAATGCGCGCCTGGACGCAAGCGCCAGGCGAGAGCGGCCACGTGAGACACGCGACACCGCGCCCGAAGGGTCAATTCAGAACTAGAGCTTGCGGGATATGAGTTCGCGCATGACCTCATTGGTACCGCCGTATATGCGCGATACCCGCATATCGACAAAGGCGCGCGCAATCGGGTATTCGAGCATGTAGCCGTATCCGCCGTGCAATTGCACCATGTCGTCGATGCATTTCCACATGGTTTCGCTCGCGTAAAGCTTGGCGACAGCCGCTTCTTCGGCGGTCAGCTTACGCCGCATGTGTTCGCCGATGTAGTAATCGACCATGGTGCGCAAGGCCACGGCTTGTGTCTTTATATCGGCCAGCTTGAACCTGGTGTTCTGAAAGTCCCACACGGTCTGGCCAAATGCCTTGCGGTCTTTCACGTATTCCAGTGTCTGTTCCAGCAGGCGCTCGACCTTGGCGGCGGCGTTCACCGCAATCATGAAACGCTCCTGGGCCAGGTCCTGCATCATGTAGATGAATCCCTTGTTCTCCTCGCCCAGGCGGTTGGCAACCGGCACCCGCACGTTGTCGAAGAACAGTTCCGCGGTGTCCTGGGCGTGCATGCCGACTTTTTCAAGCTTGCGCCCCCGGCGAAAACCCTCCCGGTTCGTCTCCACCATGATTAGACTGACGCCCTTCGCGCCGGCTGCCGGATCGGTCTTGCACACGACCAGCACCAGGTCGGAGACGCAACCGTTGGTGATGAACGTTTTGCTGCCGTTGATCACGTATTCGTCGCCCTCGCGCACGGCCGTCGTGCGCACCGACTTCAGGTCGCTGCCACCGCCGGGTTCGGTCATGGCGATGGCAAGGATGATTTCGCCGGCGCAGACCTTCGGCAACCAGCGCATCTTTTGTTCTTCAGTGCCGAGCCGGTTGATGTAGGGCGCGACGATGTCCGAGTGCAGGCCGATCGACAATCCGCTCACGCCGCCATAGGCCAGCTCTTCCGCGAGGATCGCCGCATGGCCGAAATCACCGCCGCCGCCGCCGTACTCGGCGGGCAAGGTCGTGCACAGCATGCCCTCGCGCCCCGCCTTTAGCCAGGTCTCACGATCAACCTCGCCCTCCTTGTTCCACGCTTGCTGGCGTGGCGCGCATTCGCGTTCCATAAAGCGCCGCACAGATACGCGGAATTGCTCGTGATCTTCACGATAGACGCGGCGAATAACTTCCATCTACTACTCCTCGCAGAAAGGGGAAGTGCGTCGCTCGCTTGTTCACCCAACCGTTCGGGGGCACGCGAAGCAACGCATCAATGCTTTGATCATGCATGAGGCGTTTTCGCAAGCAAGCCACCCGTCTTGGGGGGGCGGGCAACGTTCTGAGGGGTTTGCGCGCGTTCGGTCAGGCGTGGACGTATTGTGGAGGACAACGCCTCCAGACCGCCGACACGGCGTCAATCAAGGAGCGCGGCAGTCCTGCGCGCGAATCCCGCCCACGGGGAGAATCCCCAACGGATCGCGAGGCACCATGCTGGCTTTGGCCCTTGGGGCTTTATTTTCAAGATCGCTGATGTGCAATGTCTGCATGCACGGCGTTAAATTTCGACGCGGTATGCCCCGTCCATGGTGGAAGCCGGGTTTCTCAGCGGGGCTGCACAGGTGGAATGCCGCCCGAGAAATCCCGCAGACGGGCTGCGGCTTCGTCGCGCCCAGTGACGCCGAGTTTTATGTAGATGTTCTTCAAATGCCATTTCACGGTCTCGGGAGCCACACCGAGCACGCGCGCAATCCTTTTGTTTGGCATGGCCATCGCGAGAAGTTCGAGCACTTCGGTTTCGCGTTCGCTAAGCGCTGTCATGCCACTGGCCAAACTGGTCGCGGGTGCGACCGTCAACCCCCCGTTAGCCAAGTCGACACACGCGTTAAGTCGCTGGACGTAAAACGCCAGGACCGGATCAAGCGCTTCTTTCTGGAAGACTATTTCCAACAATTCAGTCAGACCCGGCGAAGCGTCGACAAGCGTTCGTTGCAATCCCAGACGATGCCCAATATGAATGGCCTCCAGCAGATTGTCCCGGGCCGCGCGATTCGAGCCACGCGCCAGCTCCGCCGAGGCGAGTTGCACACGCAGGCTCGCCGCACGCCGCCATCGCCCACCTTCTTCGGACATTGCAACGAGTGGAATAAGCCGCGAACGGGCGTCGTCAAACGCCTTTCGGTGCAGAGACATATCGATTCGCGCGCGCTGGGTAGCGACCCGAATCTCCAGCGCGGTGCCACGAGTCGCATCGGCATACCGGGCACCGAGTGCTTCAGCGCGTTTCAGCGCGGCGTCAGCCTGATCCGGCTCGCCCTGCATGAGGCTCCAGCGCACTGCCTCGCGAAGGGCGTGAGCAAGCAGCCTGTCAAGGCGATACTTGAGCGCGTAGTCCTCCAACCGTTCTATGTAGGCATATGCTTCGAGCGGCCGCCGCGCGAGGCGGTGCGCAGCGGCTAGCGTGACGAACGCGCTCAGGACGATGTCTGGAATGGAGACACGTTCCATGAAGTCGACGCGTTCCTCAAGCATCGTGCGCGCGGCATCGAAATCATTGAGCTCATACAAGGCGTCGCCAAGCAAGCCTGTCGCCATGCAAGTGGCGCCGATGTACGCCGCACCGTATTTTTCGGCGTCCTTGAGCACCTCACGGTAAATGCCTTCCGCGACGACCATCCGGCCTTCCAGCGCGTGGCTCATCCCGGTCAGACAACGCGCGAGCAGGTCGACACGAGGTGCGCCCTCGCGACGGGTGCCGTCTTTGAGCACTTCGCGCGCGGTTTCGTATTCGCCCCTGTACATATACATCCAGGACATGATGCTGCTGCACCCGGATAGCCTGAAGTCATCGGTATTTGCAGGCGGCCGTTGCAGCTCGGGCAGAATCACTGCCAACGTGTCGGTGTCGTCGCGCTGGAGTGCGACAAGGCCGCGCAACAAGGTTAGCGTAAAGCGTTGATGGTCATCGAGGCCGCCATGCGCAGCGTCGACTTGCATTGACTGGATGGACCGCTCGGCAACGTCGAGATTGCGCGCTGCCAGTTGCAGGTGTGCGGCCAGAAGGCGCAGATCGAATCGCGCTTCGATCACGTTGTGCGGTAGCTGCCGCAGCAGACCCGCAATCTGACCCAGTTCGCCCTGTGCTACCAGTGCCTGCGCGCACGCCTGCACCATATCGGCCGCGGCTTCCGGCTCGTCGGCCAGAACCGAGTGACGCACGGCTTCATCGACAAAACCATGCTGGTCGAACCAGCGCCAGGCCTTTGCGTGTAGAGCACGTTGTTCAGTTTCCGAAAGCGCAGCGACCCGAGCCTGCAGTACCTCGCGCAGTAGCGGATGCAGCCGGTACCATGTTTCGCGGTCGCGTCCGCTCACCTGTTCGAGAAATAGATTTTCGGCCTCCAGATCGACGAGTCGAGTCGACATGCGTACAACGGCATGCGGTTGTCCCATCAGGTTTGCGCATAACGAAGGACAGAAACGGTCGCAGATCGAGAGGCATGCCAACAGCTCAAGATCGCCCGGTGCCAGTCGGGTGAGCACCTCGCGCTCGAAATATTCCGCAAAGGCGCGAACATCCCGCACTTGAATACAGGTATAGCGCCCGTCGCGACGACTCTTCAGGTCCATCGCGAACAACTGCAGGCCAGCAATCCAGCCGCCGGTCAGCTCGTAAAGAACCTGCGCGTCGCGCGGATCGATCTCGCCTAGCTGGTCGCGTAGAAACTGCTCGGACTCGGCAGGCGAGAAGCGCAGATCGCGCAGGTCGAACTCGCTGCACTGGCCCTGAGACTCGAAGCGCCATAGGGAAAGTTGCAGCGCGCTTCGAGAGGCGATGATCAGATGGAAATGAGCGGGCGCATAGTCGACCAGGTGTTGCAGCGCGAGCGTGACCAGCGGATGGGTCAGATGCTGGGCGTCGTCCAGCATCAGCACCAGTTCGCGCGACCGGCGGGCAACGCCGCTGACGAGCATGATCATCCGGTGCTCGATTTTCGATGCTTCCCAGTCCTCTCCCGATAGCAGCGCGACTTCGCACCCAATTGCGGGATCCACTTCTGCCAGGCTGGCCAGCAGGCAGTCGAGGAAACGCGCAGGATTGTTATCGTCCTCGGTCAGCGAAAGCCACGCAACGTCGAAATCGAAGGAGAGCAACGCCTGCCGCCATGTCACCAGAGTCGTGGTCTTGCCGCTGCCTGCGGGCCCGCGGAGCAGGACAAAGCGCTGCCGGCGCGTTGCGACCAGC
>NZ_JBAUSA010000778.1:0-5438 GCF_049581465.1 Caballeronia sp.
CCAACCTCCCCCACAAAGCAAGCGAAGCACGCGCCCCCTCTTGATCTCTTGAATTGCCGGACTTTCCCGGCTCTTATCACGCGATGGTCTCGCAGCGCTCCCCGCAATAATTCAGTCACTGGGAAAGCGTCGACCCCGGTCAAGACCGGGAACATCGACCACAAGCCGCAAAGACAAAGTTAAACCTCATCGGGGGGCAAGTTGAACATTCGCAAATTTATCGGTGCTTCGAGTCGTGACGCGTTCCGGCTGGTGCGTGAAGCACTGGGCCCCGATGCAGTCGTGTTGTCGAACCGTGTGATCGACGACGGCAGCACCGAAATCGTCGCAGTGGCCGACGGCGACCTCGCGAAGATTGCTCCACCAGCAGCAGAAGCACGAGCATCGGCCCCGACAATGAAGTCACCGATGGCCAGCAACCCCTACGCAAGCGGCGACGTGTTCTCGTCAGTGTTCGGGGCAAACTCCGAACCACGGGATGAACGCGAAACCGAACCCGAATTCAAACTCGAAACCAAAGCCGAGCCGGAATCCGAACCGCAATCACAATCACAATCGCAGTCGGAACCACGCCGCTATACGGACATAAAGCCGGTTGAAGCGCCGCAACCATCGCGCACAATGGCGGACTCGAATCCCTGGTTGATCGAACACGCACGCCGGATCACACACAACATCGCACATAGCAATCCTCAAGGTGCTCCACAACGGACACTGACCCCGTCCACGGCCATTGCGAAGGGCATGGGCGCGCCGGTCACAATCATTCCCACCGAGCAACAGGAAGCGCCGGAATGGGCGCGGGAAGCAGCACAACTCGCCGCTCGCCGCGCGGAGCAAAAGCTTGTGCAGGCAGCAGCTGCGGCCGCCCGGGCCGCAAACCCGGCCGAGGAAAACGCGTTCGCAGGCCTCCCGGCATCGGCTGCGGCTGCAGTCACGGAAGCCGTCCGCAGTCGCATGGAACAAGTCGTCAACGACACTGTCATGCAGGAACTCGCCTCCATGCGCGGCATGATGGAGGAGCATTTCGCCGGCCTTCTGTGGGGCGATCGCCAACGCCGCAGCCAGCACAACGCCACACTGACCAAGAGCCTTTTCGCCGCTGGATTCTCGGCGCAACTGGTGCGCCTGGTCACGGACAACATGCCGGAATTCGATCACGCCGAAGCCGCAATGGAGTGGGTCCAGCAAGTGCTGGCAAACAACCTGCCGGTGATGGACAGCGAAGAAGCACTGATGAGCCGTGGCGGCGTATTCGCCTTGATGGGCCCGACCGGCGTAGGCAAGACAACCACCACCGCAAAGCTAGCCGCACGCTGCGTGATGCGTTTCGGCGCAAGCAAAGTCGCACTGCTTACGACGGATAGCTACCGGATCGGCGCGCACGAACAACTGCGCATCTTCGGCAAGATCCTGGGGGTGTCGGTACACGCGGTGAAGGACGCCGCCGATCTCCAACTCGCGCTTTCCGAACTTCGCAACAAGCACATCGTGCTGATCGACACGATCGGCATGAGCCAGCGCGATCGCATGGTCACCGACCACATTTCAATGCTATGCGGCGCCGGCCTCCCCGTGCAGCGCCTGTTGCTGCTGAACGCAACCAGCCATGGCGACACGCTTAACGAAGTCGTCCAGGCGTATCAATCCGGACCCGATCAGGCACCCCTCGCGGGCTGCATCCTGACGAAGCTCGACGAAGCTACGAATCTCGGCGGCGTACTCGATACCGTGATCCGCTACAAGCTGCCCGTGCATTACGTTTCGACGGGCCAGAAGGTGCCGGAGAACCTGTACGTCGCAACGAAGAGTTTCCTCATCAAGAGCGCGTTCTGTATTCCGCGTGACGGCTCACCGTTCGTGCCGCACGACGACGACGTGCCGGCACTCCTGTCCGCCCTGTCGGCGCGTGCGTCCACCGAACTCCATGAGGTTCACTTTGGATAAGTTCATGCTCGATCAAGCCGAGGGCCTGCGGCGGTTGCTCACCGGCTCCCGCTCGCGCGTGGTGGCCATGTGTAGTGGCGCGGCGGCGGGGAATGGCGCGGGCGGGATCGGCAAAACGTCGGCGGTCGTGAATATCGCTGCAGCGCTCGCGGCGCTGGGCAAGGATGTGCTGGTTATCGACGAACGGCAGAACGCGTTGTCCGCGAGCCGCTTGTTCGGCGTGCCGGACAATGGCACGCTGGCCACCTTGATGTCCGGAAAGCGCTTCCTGGAGGACTCCGTAACAAATACGCCATTTGGCTTTGCGCTGATCGCCGCACCGCGCGACGAGCGCATCAGTCATGTCCCCGCGCAATGGCGCGTGTTGCTCGATGGTCCCGCCGATATCGTCCTGATCGATACACAGCTCGATCGCAACGGCGAACTGTCGACGCTGGCAGCTCAAGCGCACGAGTTCGTGGTGATCACGCGGGTCGCTCCGGCCGCCATTACCGAAGCCTATGTGTGCATCAAGCGCCTTCATTACGCGCACGCCATCCCGCGTTTTCGCGTGATCGTGAATCACGTCAAGAACGCAGCCGATGCAAGTGTTGCGTTCAACAATCTCGCGACCGTCGCGAGCCGTTATCTGGCCGTGCAACTGATGCAGGCCGGACGCGTGGCCGAAGATCATCGCGTGTCCCGGGCGCAGGAATTGTCGCGGTGCGCGGTCGAAGCTTTTCCGGCCACGCCAGCTGCGCGGGATTATCGGCAGATTGCGGCAGAGATGCTGCACTGGCCGATGGTCCAGTCTCCGCAAACCGTACCGGTGGAAATGCCGAAACTCGGCGAGCATTCGATCAACCCAGGCGCGGCACGCCGCATGGAAACACCCGTCACGCAGCTTGCGATGAGCAGCTCGGCGTCGATGTGACACACCGCGAAGAGACGAAGGAAACAAGGTGAATGCGATGTATAACGCTCAGGGAAAACTGTCACAGGCCGAGGTCCTGACTCGCTACGCGCCGCTCGTGCGCCGACTGGGTCTGCAACTGGTGGCGAAGATGCCGGCCAGCGTCGATCTCGACGATCTGATTCAGGCCGGCATGATCGGCCTGCTCGATGCCGCGAGCCGCTACAAGGAAGATCAGGGCGCACAATTCGAGACCTATGCGAGCCAGCGGATTCGCGGCTCGATGCTCGACGAGTTGCGCGCCAACGACTGGCTGCCGCGCAGCATGCGCAAGACTTCGCGCGAAGTGGAAGCGGCGGTGCATAAGGTCGAGCAGAGCCTCGGGCGATCGGCTAGCGAAACAGAAGTAGCCGAGCACCTGAATATGCCGCTCGACGAATATCAAGGCATGCTGCAGGACCTGCATGGCAGCCAGCTGATCTATTACGAAGACTTCGATCGTTCTGCTGACGACGAACCGTTCCTCGACCGCTATTGCGTCGACAAGTCCGACCCGCTGTCAGCGTTGATGGATGGAAGCTTGCGCTCGGCATTGGTGGAAGCCATCGACAAGTTGCCGGATCGGGAGAAGCTGCTGATGAGCTTGTACTACGAGAAGGGCTTGAACCTGCGTGAAATCGGTGCGGTGATGGAAGTGAGCGAGTCCCGCGTGTGCCAGTTGCATAGCCAGGCCGTCGCGAGACTGCGAGCCAAGCTGCGCGAACAGGCGTGGGCAACGGTCGAGGTGTGAGGCTTTGCGGCTTCGCAATACGACATGTCCCCTTCACGCCGGCTTCTACGGCGCGTCGAAATCCTCGCGCTCGGCAAACACGGTCTGGCCTTTGCCGAGAGCCTTCGCGCGATACATCGCGCGATCGGCCGCACGCATGAGCGCCGCGATATCGGTATAGATCGGCTTGAGCTCCCGCGAGATCAGGCATGCGCCGATACTCGCCGACACATTCACCATTCGGTCCTGCACCGAGGTCATTTCCGCCAGCACCGCGTGCACGCCGTTTGCCACCGTCTGCACAGCGCTGCTGCCCGTCACATGTCGCGCGAGCACCACGAACTCGTCGCCTCCGAGGCGCGCAACAGTGTCCGTCGTCCGCACTCGCCGGATCAGCAAATCCGCGAACGTTCGCAGTACGACGTCCCCGATTGCATGCCCGTGGGTATCGTTCACTTCCTTGAAGCCGTCCAGGTCGATCAGCAATAACGCGGTTGCGCCTTCCTGCCCCGTCGATATCGCCGTCACTGCACGGCCGATGGTCTGTTCAAGCGCGTAGCGGTTGCTCAGGCCAGTGAGCGGGTCGGTACTCACCTTGATGACGAGATCGCGATTCACACTGCCTAGCCGGTCGACAAGCACGCTGAGATAAATGGCCGCGCCGAGCATGCTTAGTCCAATGCCAAGCGCTGCGGGCCGGTTCAGTATCCACCACGGCTGCCAAAGCGATAACGCGAATACACCCAGCAGCGCCGTTACGCACGACAGGGTCAGCGTGCGCTTGCCATAGCGGCATCCTGCGCCGATCAAACACAGGAACACGGCGCACAAGAGGGGTAAAGCAGAAGCCCCTCCAGCGGCGAGCACCATTGCACCGAGCGCCTGATCGAGGACGGTCGTAATCATCAGGCGCAGGGGCGACGGTCCGGCCTTTCTATAGACAATTAGGAAGCTGGCGACGGCGTACGCGAGATAGACTGCGAGCGCATAAAAGATGGAACTCGCGCCAGGGACGGCATCCAGCCATGCGAGCACGGCGTAGATGACCGTGACAACCCCGCAGAGCAATACTCTGAGTATTGCCTGCTCCTTTTCGGGATCGCGGTGCGGCGACCAGACATAACCGTGTGGCCGCTGTATCGGATCGAACGCCTGCTCCATCCTGCCCCCTTTCGCTGAGTCCTGAACTTCCAGTCGACACCGCTTTCTGCTTTAGGTACATAACGCAGAAACGCAATCGTACTGCGTCAGAGGCAAGGAGACGAGGACCACATTTGTCCGATGAAATCGGAGGGGAGATGGATTAGCGCGAGATGTGAATCATCTCGCGCTAAGTTTGGCCGCTATTAAAACCGGGCGCCCTGGAGATACTTGCTAGCGCCCTGCGCCTTGCGCATCGCGTCGTTGTATTCCACTTGCAATTCGACCTGCGTCGTTTTCGCGTTGGCAGCGACCGCGGCGTCGATCGCGCGGATCCGGTCTATCTTTTTCATCGATACCGCGTCTTGCTCTTTCGTCAAGTGCGCGAAAAGCGGCGAGCGCACTTCGGTCAGACGCGCCGCTTCCTGCCAGTTGGCCATCGCCGCCGCATGTTCGATGTCGAGCGTCATTGCGAGCAACTGCTCGATCAAAGTGTTCTGGTCCATGTTCGTCATCCGGGTCGGTTACTGGCTGCTGGCAGTGGCGTACGCGCCCGCACTGTTCGCGCCGCCAAACAGCTGCGTCAAATATTGCGAGTTGTTGTTCGTCGTCGCCATAAGGGAATTCAGCGCGGTGAACTCTGCCTGATACTGATTCGTCAACTGCGCCGTGTACGTGGCGAGCGCGCCC
>NZ_JBAUSA010000779.1:0-5010 GCF_049581465.1 Caballeronia sp.
GTCCTCGCCCGCCAGGCAAATGGCGCCGAATTGATGATCGACCTCGCCGACATGCGCGGCTACGCGTATCACAGCGGCGTGATGTTCTCGGCTTACGTCGATGGCGTGCCCAACGCCGTGGCACGAGGCGGCCGTTACGATCACGTCGGCCAGGCGTACGGCCGCGCGCGACCGGCGACTGGCTTTTCGCTCGACCTGCGCGAAGTCGCGCGCATTTCCCCCGTCGATGCTCGCGGCAGCGCCGTGCTCGCTCCGTGGGTGCATGACGAACCCTTGCTTGCGGCGGTGGCCAAACTGCGCGACGCCGGCGAAGTGGTGATTCAGGCATTGCCCGGCCACGACCATGCTCTCGATGAATTCGCGTTCGACCGGATTCTCGTCGAACGGGACGGAGCCTGGGTGCTGGAGGCGCGTTCGTAACTTTGTGATGTCCTTCGGACTCCCATCGGAGGACAAAGGGCAGACGAAAGACCGACGCAACATCAACCCGTCTGGGCACACCGGATTCAATACGCAGTTCGCAAATACCGGGAAAAACTCGGAACCTTCCGCGAACATAGGTAAAATACGTTTTTAACCAGCTATCAAAATGACATGTCTGCGAGCGCAGTGAATGTGAACCCGGGGCGCAACGTCGTCGTGGTCGGTACCCAGTGGGGTGATGAGGGTAAGGGCAAGATCGTCGACTGGCTGACGGACCACGCCCAGGGCGTCGTGCGCTTCCAGGGCGGCCATAACGCCGGCCATACGCTTATCATCGGCGGGAAAAAGACAATCCTTCGACTGATTCCTTCGGGCATCATGCGCGCGGGCACGGCTTGCTATATCGGCAACGGCGTGGTCTTGTCGCCGGAAGCGTTATTCAAGGAAATCGGCGAGCTGGAAGCAGCCGGAATCGACGTCCAAAAGCGTCTGTTCATCTCCGAAGCCGCGAACCTGATTCTTCCGTATCACATCGCCATCGACCAGGCGCGCGAAACGCGTCGCGGAGCCGCGAAGATCGGAACGACGGGACGCGGTATCGGACCGGCGTACGAAGACAAGGTCGGCCGCCGCGGCTTGCGCGTGCAGGACCTGTACGACCGGGAAGTGTTTGCCGAGCGCCTGCGCGAAACGCTGGATTTCCATAACTTCGTGCTGACCGGCTATCTGGGCGCGCCCGCTGTCGATTACCAGCAGACGCTCGACACCATGTTCAGCTACGCGGAACGCCTGGCTCCCATGGTCACCGACGTATCGCGTCGTCTGTATGACGAAAACCACGCGGGGCGCAATTTGCTGTTTGAAGGCGCTCAAGGCACGTTGCTCGACATCGATCACGGCACTTATCCGTACGTTACGTCGAGCAATTGCGTAGCGGGTGCTGCGACGGCCGGCGCAGGCGTCGGACCGCAGAAACTCAATTACATACTCGGCATCACGAAGGCGTACTGCACACGCGTGGGCGCGGGTCCGTTCCCAAGCGAGCTCTACGATGCCGATAACGCCGCCCGCCAGGAGCCAATTGGCCTGACGCTGGCCACCGTGGGCAAGGAATTCGGTTCGGTGACAGGGCGTCCGCGCCGTACCGGTTGGCTCGACGCGGCTGCGCTGCGCCGCTCGATCCAGATCAACGGCATCTCGGGCCTGTGCATGACGAAGCTTGACGTGCTCGACGGTCTGGATGAAGTGAAATTGTGTGTCGGGTACAAGCTCGACGGCAAGGACGTGGACATCCTTCCGCGCGGGGCATCGGAAGTCGCGCGTTGCGAGCCCATATACGAGACGTTCGGTGGCTGGAAGGAGAGCACCGTTGGCATCACGCAATGGGACAGCTTGCCGGAAACCGCGCGCAAGTATCTTTCGCGGATCCAGGAAGTGGCGGGCGTGCCTATCGACATGGTGTCGACAGGTCCGGATCGCGACGAAACCATTCTGCTGCGTCATCCGTTCAAGGTCTGAGCAAAAGGCCTGAGCACGCAGTAAAACCCAAGATGGCCGCGAATGAGCGGCCATTTTGCATATCAACCCGCTGTATCCAGGAAAAGAGTTCCACCATGATCGCGATGAAAGATCCGCGCAACGACGACCGAAACCTATGGGTCGGCTGGGACGAATATCACCAGTTGATCGAACTGCTGGCGCTCGCCGTGCATGATTCTGGCTGGAAGTTCGACAAAATCCTGTGTCTGGCGCGCGGCGGCTTGCGCGTGGGCGATCAACTTTCGCGCATCTACGACCTGCCGCTCGCGATCCTCGCGACGAGTTCGTATCGTGAGGCGGCGGGCACCGAGCAAGGCGCCCTGGACATCGCGCAATACATCACCATGACACGCGGCGATTTGTCGGGCAACGTGCTGCTGGTAGACGACCTGGTGGACTCCGGGGTCACGCTTTCGCGGGTCCAGCAGCACCTTAAGGATCGCTATCCGGCCATTACGTCGGTGCGTTCAGCGGTGCTCTGGTACAAGGGCTGTTCGAAGGTGAAGCCTGATTACCATGTTCAGTTCCTCGAAACGAATCCCTGGATTCATCAGCCTTTCGAGGAATGGGACACTGTGCGTCCGCACAACCTCGGGGCATGGATCAAGCGCGGCCAACAAGACGGTCGCGCCTGATCGAGCGTTTCTACTTCGCGGCGCGGGTCTCGGCCATTGCAGAAATTGAGATGGTCGATCACTTCGGCATAGGCTGTGCGTCGAACGACGATGCGTTCACAAAGCACCTGTGACAAAGCGCCGCTCATGCACCTTTGCCGTGCGGCCGCAACGCTAAATTGCCGACGCCTCGCGCCCGTCGCGGTATCACAACACGCCGGTAGGACGACCCATGCGGCGCTAGAATGGCGTTCGTTTTTCCGCCACGGACGGCTTCGCGCCCTATGACCCAATCGATCCACGCTCACGAGCACAAACAGCCGTTGCCGGCCCTGGCGCTCGCCGCGGTCGGCGTAGTGTTCGGCGACATCGGCACAAGTCCGCTTTATGCGCTGAAAGAAGCGTTCAGCCCGTCTCACGGAATCGGCCTTTCCGAAGCCTCGATTCTCGGCGTTATCTCGCTGCTGTTCTGGGCGATCGTGATCGTAGTGTCCATCAAGTATGTGCTCTTTGTGATGCGCGCCGACAACAACGGCGAAGGCGGCGTACTCGCGCTCATGACGTTGGCGTTGCGTACCTTCAAGGAGTCCGGACGAGTCTCCGGCGCGCTGATGATGCTCGGCATTCTCGGCGCGTGCATGTTCTACGGCGATGCGGTGATCACGCCGGCCATGTCGGTGATATCGGCGGTGGAAGGGTTGGCGATCGCCACGCCGAAGCTCTCGGAATACGTGATTCCAATCACCATGGCAGTCCTTATCGCGCTGTTCTGGATTCAGCGGCACGGCACGTCGGTGGTCGGCAAGCTGTTTGGCCCGATCATGGTGCTGTGGTTCGTGACGCTGGCCGTGCTCGGCGTCTATCACATCGTGCAGATGCCGCGCATTGTCATTGCGTTGAATCCGTATTACGCGTTCTCATTCATGGCCGACCACGTGCTGCAGGCTTATATCGTGCTCGGGTCGGTCGTGCTGGTGCTAACCGGCGCCGAGGCGCTGTACGCCGATATGGGTCACTTCGGCGCGAAGCCGATTCGCTACGCCTGGTATGGGCTCATCATGCCGTCGCTGGTGCTCAATTACTTTGGGCAGGGCGCGTTGCTGATGCATAACCCAGCGGCTATCGAAAGCCCGTTTTTCCTATTGGCGCCCGATTGGGCGTTGTTGCCGCTGGTCATACTTTCGACGGTCGCGACCGTGATCGCGTCGCAAGCGGTGATATCCGGCGCGTATTCGTTGACTAGCCAGGCGATCCAGCTTGGCTACGTGCCGCGCATGAAAATCCTGCACACATCGGACCTGGCAATTGGGCAGATCTACATTCCGGTCGTGAACTGGGTGCTGCTGTTTATCATCCTGTGCATCGTGCTCGGTTTCAAGAGTTCGGAGAACCTCGCCGCAGCCTACGGGCTCGCCGTGACCGCCACCATGCTGGTCACCACCATTCTCGCGTCGGTCGTGATGACCAAGCTCTGGGGCTGGAACAAGCTGTTGGTGAGCTTGATCATCGGCGTGTTCTTTATTGTTGATTTTGGCTTCTTCGGCGCCAGTCTGCTCAAGATCGAACAGGGCGGCTGGCTGCCGTTGGGGATTGGGGGCGTGTTGTTCTTCCTGCTGATGACCTGGTACAAGGGCCGCATGATCGTGAAGGAACGGACCGCCGCGGATGGTATTCCGCTGATGCCGTTCCTGCAGGGATTGCTCGCGCATCCGCCGCATCGTGTCTCTGGAACGGCCATCTATTTGACGGGTAACGACACGCTCGTGCCGGTCAGCCTGTTGCACAATTTGAAGCACAACAAGGTACTGCACGAGCGGACGATTTTTCTGAATTTCGTGACGCTCGACGTGCCTTATGTGGACGATAAAGTGCGTGTCGAGGTGAAGGATGTCAGTGGCGGGCTGTATTTGGCCAAGGCCCTGTATGGCTTCAATGAAACGCCTGACGTCAAGGCCGTCCTGCAGGAAATCGGGCGGACCCATGGCATGACTTTCGAGCTCATGGATACGTCATTCTTCATGGCGCGGGAGACGGTCGTGCCGACTCAATTGCCGGGCATGTCGGTTTGGCGCGAAAGGATATTCGCCTGGATGCACCAGAATGCTGCCAAGCCTACTGACTTCTTTTCTATTCCCGCGAACCGAGTAGTTGAGTTGGGCACGAAGATCGAGATTTGAAGGACGCGGGGAGGGTGGAGCGGTTCTGCTTGGCGGCTGGCAGAACGGCTCCGCACTCACCACAAGCAACACCGCTCCACATCCTAAAAGCCCCACGAGGCTGGCGGACCGCTTGCGAGTCCGCCGCCGCACTCGCTCGCTTACTTCTTGAGCTTCGCAAACGCGGCCGCCATCGCGCCACCCGCTGGTTCTGGTTCGCGTCTTGCGCCGCCCTTGGCCATCCCACGCACGTCCCGGGCGCTGCCGCCACCACCGGT
>NZ_JBAUSA010000780.1:0-2175 GCF_049581465.1 Caballeronia sp.
TCGCTGACCGGCGTCGGCCTGCTCACAGCGAGCGGCGGGGCATTCGCCCAGCCCCAGCCCAAGCAGGGCGGCAAGATCCGCGTGGCCACGCAGTCGTCTTCCTCCGCCGATACGCTCGACCCCGCGAAGGGCGCACTTGGTACGGACTACGTACGTGGCAACATGTTCTATAACGGCCTGACCGAATTCGACTCGCATCTCGGCGCGAAAATGGGGCTGGCTGAATCGCTGGAATCGAAGGACGCGACCGTATGGGTCGTGAAATTGCGCACGGGGGTGCAATTCCACGACGGCAAATCGCTGACGCCGGCCGACGTCGTCTTTTCGCTGATGCGCAATAAGGATCCGGCGACGGCTTCAAAGGCTAAAACCGTCGCCGACCAGTTCAAGGAAGTGAAGGCGACGGGACCCAACGAGGTCACGATCACACTAGAAGGCGCGAACGCCGACCTGCCGGTGATCCTGGCTGACTCGCACTTCCTGATCATCAAGGCCGGCACCACCGACTTCAAGACGGCCGTGGGCACGGGTCCATACAAGGTGAAGGATTTCTCGCCGGGCGTGCGTACGGTCGGCGTGAGGAACGAGAAATACTGGAAGCCGGGCCTGCCGCACATCGACGAGATCGAGTTGATCGGTATCAGCGACGAATCGGCGCGCGTGAACGCGCTGCTTTCCGGCGACGTGCAGTTGATCAACGCAGTCAGCCCGCGCTCCACCGAGCGCATCAAGAGCACGCCGGGATTCGAAGTACTGGAGACGAAAACCGGGGAGTACACCGACCTGATCGTGCGCGACGAAAACGGCATTACCGGCAACGACGATTTTCGTCGGGGTATGTTCTATTTGCTGGACCGCGAACAGATCAAGCGCGCGGTGTTCCGTGGCTTCGGCACGATCGCCAACGACCAGCCGATCGATCCCACCAACAAGTACTACATGGCCGGCATCCCGCAACGTCCGTTCGACCCGGAGAAGGCCAAGTTCTATTTCCAGAAGTCGAAAGTGGGCAGCACGCCCGTGCAGGTATTCGCTTCGCCGGCAGCGGAAGGGTCGGTCGAAATGGCCATGCTGCTGCAACAGGCCGCACCGGCTGCGGGGCTGAACCTGCAGGTGTCGCGCGTACCCGCCGACGGGTACTGGTCGAATCACTGGATGAAACATCCGCTTGGTTTCGGTAACGTCAATGCACGGCCCAGCGCTGATGTGCTGTTCACGCAGTTCTTCAAGTCGGACGCGCCGTGGAACGAAGCCAACTGGAAGAGCCCGAAGTTCGACCAGATGTTGCTTGCAGCGCGCGGCGAACCGGACGACGCCAAGCGCAAGAAGATTTACGGCGACATGCAGGTACTCGTGCATGAAACCGGCGGTGTCGGCATTCCGATGTTCCAGAGCTCACTCGATGCCCACACGAGCAAGCTCCAGGGACTCGGCTCGATTCCGCTCGCGGGCTTGATGGGTTTCGCTTTCGCGGAGCACGTCTGGCTGGTGAGTTGACAGGGTGACGGGCCGGAACGTTTCCGTGCCACCCAGGCAGTAACGCACGCCGCTTTAGGGGTGGCGTGCGGTCTCAACCCAGGAGGCGAATCCATGCATGCTCACGCGCAAAGACTTATCGCCGCGCGCCTTGGCCTCGCGTTGCTCACGTTGTTGCTGGTTTCGGCGGTGGTGTTCGGCATCACCGGCCTGCTTCCCGGCGACGCGGCGCAACAGGCGCTCGGCCAGGCCGCTACGCCCGAAGCCGTAACAGCCCTGCGGCACCAGTTCGGGCTCGACCAGCCGGCGCTGCAACGCTACGTCCAATGGCTTTTTCATGTCGTCACGGGCAACTTCGGCACCTCGCTCTCCAATAACTTGCCGGTCAGCGAGCTGATTGCGACCCGGCTGCCGAATTCGCTCGTGCTGGCTGGGCTCACGACATTGGTTTCAGTACCCGTCGCACTCCTGATCGGAATTTCATCGGCGATGTTTCGCGGTTCGCTTCTGGACCGCGTACTCAATGTGCTCACCTTGTCCACGGTCGCGGTGCCCGAGTTCCTGATCGCGACGATCGCCGTGCTGGTGTTTGCCGTGAAGCTGCGCTGGCTGCCCGCTCTGTCGTATCTGTCGGAAGTGTCGTCGTTTGGGGGACTGCTGCGCATCTACGCCATGCCCGTCATGACGCTGTGCTGCGTG
>NZ_JBAUSA010000781.1:0-8733 GCF_049581465.1 Caballeronia sp.
ATACAGATTAGTAGGCTTCGCCCGGTTGTTCGGCTTAAGCCAAACGACGCCAAACGAAATCGCCGGTATCGGAAACGGGCTTACTCACTCCACGAAGGGTTACGGCATGAAAGTCGCCATTGTTATATTCGATGGTGTGCAGGCGCTCGATGTTGCGGGCCCCCTGGACGTGTTCGCGGAAGCAAACACGATTCTTTCCGAACAGCAGAAATACGAAGTCTCCCTGGTGGGACCCCGGTCCGGCAACGTGACCTGCTCGAACGGCATGCAACTTTCCGTGCCGTATGGCTATGCGGATATCGACACGCAATGGGACCTGCTACTGGTCGCGGGAGGCCCGCAATTGCCCGACGCTCACCCGTCAGGCGAGTTTCTGACGTGGCTGCAAAAGCAGGCGCTACACGCGAAACGGTTTGGCTCGGTTTGCAATGGGGCATTCGTGCTCGCACACGCGGGGCTGCTTGACGGCAAGGAAGTGACGACTCACTGGGCGGATGCAGGTCGCCTCGCCCAGGAATTTCCGCAGGTGTCTGTGCAGCCCGACAAGATCTTCGTCCGTGACGGACGCCTCATCACGTCGGCGGGTGTGACGGCTGGCATCGATCTTTGTCTGTCGCTGATCGCCGAAGACTGGGGACACGAGCTGGCGGTGCATGTCGCAAAACGGCTTGTGGTCTATATCCAGCGGGAAGGCGGCCAGTCCCAGTACAGCCCGTATATAGGAACAGGATCGGGGAGGGACGAAGATCCAATTATCCGCAAAGTGCACCGATACGTGACTGAGCATATAACCGATGCTTTATCCATCGAACAGCTCGCAGGCGCGGTTGCCGTGAGCCGGCGGACCTTCTCGAGATTATTTGCCAAGTATGCAAAGGTGACGCCGTCCGTGTTTGTCGAGCAGGTTCGCGTCGACAGCGCGAGGAAGCTGCTCGAAGACACGGATGCACCACTGAAGACCGTGGCATTTAAATGCGGCTTCCGCAGTGCCACGCATATGCGCACGACCTTTTCCCGACGGCTAGACGTAACACCCAAACAATATCGGCAACGATTCCGCGGCGGAGTAGACACAGACAAAGAGCCACGGGTCGAGAACGGTGCCAACATGCAGGTCTCTTTTCAAGGGCTAGCTCATCTGTGACTGACGTTGATTCCCCACCCTCTCTTCCTGATCTTCTTGAACCGGGCTTGTCGCTCGTATTTTGCGGAATCAATCCGGGAATGCGTGCGGCGTCGACAGGTCATCACTTTGAGGGCCGGGGAAATCGGTTCTGGCGGGTCATGCATCTTGCAGGTTTTACGCCAGAACTGATTCGTCCCGAAGACGACCACACGGTTCTTCAATATGGCTGCGGTCTCACAACGGTGGTCCCGAGAGCCACCGCGCAGGCCGCCGAGTTGTCGCGATCGGAGATTGAACTGGCCGGGGATGATTTTCGGCGAAAGATTGAGCAGTACGCACCGAGGCACATCGTTTTCCTTGGAAAGATGGCGCTCTCGGCAATCTCCGGCACACGAAATATAGATTGGGGGCGACAGACTCAGCCTTTCGGCGGCGCACACGCGTGGGTCGTACCCAATCCAAGCGGACTGAACAGGGCGTTCAACCTCGATGCGCTCGTGGCCGCCTACCGGGAAGTTCGCATTGCAGTAGCGTCCACGCCCTGAAGGTGCGCGTTCTTGCGTAGTGTCTCGGTAACGAATTCCGCGAATGCACGAATCTTGCCGCTGGCGCTTCGCCGCTCTATATGCAGCAGGCTGACGGGGGTCGACTCGGGTTCGAATGACGTCAGGATGGGTTGCAGCGTCCCATCGGCTACTTCGAGAGCCGCCTGGTACGACAGCAATTGCGTAATCCCCACACCCTCAAGGGCGGCGAGAACGGCAGCGGGACCCAGGTCGACAATCATCCGCGGCCTAAGTCTGACAGGCAACCTCGAACCATTCTCGTTAAACACCCACTCAAGCGGAAGCGAGATGCCAGTGAAGGAAATACAGTGGTGATTGGTCAGGTCCCTGGGGTGAAGGGGTTCCCCGTGCTCGGCGAGATAAGAGGGCGCCGCGTACGTCCGACGCCGCACAAAACCCAATGGAATGGCGAATGTCGAGGAGTCGCCAAGGTGGCCGACGCGGATAGCGATATCGACACCTTCCTCTAGCAGCCGCGTGGTTCGATCGGCGTACACCGCATTGATGCTGACGTCCGGATAACGCAGCACGAACGCATTGATCAGTGGGGCCACATAGCGCTGGCCAAACAGGATCGGTGCAGAAACGGTCAACGTACCTACGGGCTTGAGTTGATCCGCCGCGATGTTGGCTTCCGCGTCCGTGATGGCGTCCAGCACCTTCCTGCAAGTTTCCAGGTAGGTCATACCCGCGTCCGTCGGACGGACCGTTCGAGTTGTCCGGGCCAGCAGATGTGTGCCGAGGCGGGTCTCTAGCGAACCGACCGCCCGCGAGGCCGCGGCGGCCGACATGCCGAGTTTGTCTGCCGCGCCAGTAAAACTGCCCCGGTCGACAATGGCGACGAAAACTTCCATCTCACGCAATTTATCCATTCCGCTTCTCACCCTGATCACGATTTCCAGACGTCGTGATTTTATGCGTTGAGATCCGCACGGTGACGATCCGCGCCACCGAATAGCTAAAAAAAGACGCGAAATGTCGAACACTGAACGCGGTCGGGATGGCACGAAGCGGCGGTTTGCGATTTTCATCGTGGAAAAAATTCGGCTTGGCCGTTTTTTCTGAAAGGGACTTTTTCCAATAATGACGGTTATCAGCTGCATCCATGAGCGGTTGGCAAAATTCGCAAATTCATTGGCCCAATATCTAACTAGCTTAGCCTCGTATGAGTATGGTCTATCTTGGACAATCAGTACTCTTCCAAAGCCAATCAAATGAAAGAGGTGCCCCATGTTTTCCGCAATGCTTGAAGTGAAGCCTATTCCCGACCAGCTCGATGTCTATCTCGGCATGGCCAAGATGCTGCGCCCTGAACTCGACAAGATCGACGGGTTTATCGACAACAACCGCTTTGCAAGTCTCACCCGCGAGGGATGGCTTCTTTCGCTGTCGAGCTGGCGCGACGAGAAGTCGCTTATCCGCTGGCGTACCGAGACGACCCATAACAAGATCATGCAAGCTGCGCGTGACCGAGTGTTTTCCGACTATCGGTTGCGCATTGGCCAGACCGTTAGCGACACGCAGATTCCTGCGGGACAGGTCTTGCGTGAGCAGCGCCTGGACGTCACGGAGACGGGCGAAGGCACCGCAGTGACGCTGCATGATGGGAAATTCTCGCCGGACTGGGTCAAGGAGGCAGGAGCCGACGCGGTGGCGAAAGCACTTGGAATTGATGCAAGCGCGCCTGGCCTCGTTTCGTGGGACGTATTCGACGCACTGTTGGCACCGGGCGACGTGATCGCGGTGGTGACGTGGCGCGACCATGCAGCTGCGCAAGCGTACTTGAGCAGTCCGACGACGGCGGATGTTTCGCGCCGGCGCAATATTCGCATCGTCCGGCAATACGGAATGTACGATCGCCGGGAAGCACCGAGCTACTTTAAAGAAGTGCAGCCCAAGCAGTAATTGGACCGCATTTTGTGATCCATGCCGGAGGATCTTCGCTTTTCATACGACCTCCGACTAAGATCTTTGGATGCCCTGTCGAAAATAAATAGCAACGGGACTCCTATGACTACAGGCAATTCTTTAACAACTGGAGGGGAAGCGCCGGCTGCTGCACAGTCGTCGCCAGCCGCTCCTGCGCCGGGGACAGTGGCTCCGGCGCAACCCGCGCCCGCACAATCCAAGCTTTCGCTTCGTCTGGTCGTCGGCCTCCTTGGTATGTTGTTTGCATCCCTATTGGCCATTCTCAACCAACAAGTCACTGCACTGTCGATGGCGGACATTCAGGGCGCGTTCTCGATTGGGCATGACGATGGAACCTGGTTGACCGCTTTGTTCGAGGCAGGTAATTGCGCTACGGCCGTGTTTGCTCCGTGGTTCGGGATTACATTCACGCTCAAGCGATTCACGATCGGCGCCATGATCGCGACCATGTTCTTCGGGTTTCTTTGTCCCTTCGCACCGAGCCTGCATGCGCTCTATGTGTTGCGTGTCCTGCAGGGCATTTCCGGTGGATGCATTCTCCCGATGTTGATCATCGTGGCGCTGCGTTATCTTCCGCCGAAAGTGAAGCTATACGGACTCGCCGGGTACGCGCTCACCGCGACCGTTGGACCGGCGCTCGGCGCTCCGCTCTCCGCTTTGTGGACCGAGTATGTCGGTTGGCAAATGGCCTTTTGGCAAATCGTGCCGCTTGGCATGGTGGCATGCCTGGCGATCCAGCAGGGGCTTCCGGCCGATCCGCTCAAACTCGAACGATTCCGGACATTCAACTGGATCGGGCTCCTGACGGGATTCCCGGCCTTCGCCATGCTCGTGATCGGCCTTCTGCAGGGGGATCGTCTTGACTGGCTCAATTCCGATTTCATTCGCGTGATGTTTATTGGGGGCGGGCTGCTGATGGTCACCTTCCTCGTCAACGAGTGGTTTCAGCCGCTTCCTTTTTTCAAGCTGCAGTTGCTTAAGCGCAGAAACTTTGCGCACGGACTGACGACACTCTGCGGCTTTGTAATACTGCTGGTTAGCGTGGCTGCAATACCTGGCCAGTTTCTCGCCAGGCTTCACGAATACAGGCCACTGCAAACTACGCCCTTGTCGTTGCTGGTTGCGGTCCCTCTATTGATCTCGCTTCCCCTGGCGGCTGCCCTCCTGAATCTACGGCGGGTTGACTACCGGTGGGTCATGGCGGTCGGGTTGGGCCTCATGATCACCACCTTCCTGATGGGGAGCTTCATCTCGTCCGAGTGGATCCGCGACGATTTCTACTGGCTTCAATCCATACAGATCATCGCTCAACCGATGATGATCCTGGCGATCCTGATGGGCATCACGACGGGCCTGGCTCCGACAGAGGGTCCATTTGCTTCGGCCATGGTCAACTCGCTTAAAACATTTGCTGCGGCTGTGGCAACGGCTATTATCGAAGGGGTGGGGACAGATCGCGAACGTCTTCACTCGAACATGCTCGTGGACCAGTTAGGCAACCACGCGCTTGTGACGAGCCAAAGCATCGACGCAACTCATGGTCTCGGCGAACTTGCACACCGGATCCACGAGCAGGCAGCGGTAATGACCTCGGCGGATCTCTATTGGGTGATGGCAGGTGTCGCTGTGTTTCTTCTTCTTCTCGTGCCAGTGCTACCCGTGCGTATTTACCCGCCGTGGTGCACTACGCCCCCCACTTCGCGTTAAGGGACGTTATTAATGTCATCCGTTGCTAAATCTCCCCTCAAGATCATTGCTGTCGTCGCCGTGCTTGTCATAGTCGGCGTTGTCGCATGGGCTTGCATAAGATTGTTAGGCACCTCCAAGACTGAATATACAAACGATGCTTATGTAGAGGCCGATTTCACCCTCGTGGCACCGCGTATCGCGGGCCAGATATCCGAGGTACTCGTCGAGGACAACCAATCAGTAAAAGCCGGGCAATTGCTGGTGCGTATCGATGACCGCGACTTCAAGGCCGCATTGATGAGTGCAGAAGCGGACGTGACGGCGGCAAAGGCATCGGTTGCGAACTACGACGCCGAGATCGCACGGCAGCCCTCGCTCGTCGATCAGGCGCGCGCAACGCTCAAATCCGACGAAGCGTCGATCGAGTTCGCGCGCGAAAACGCCTCGCGGTACCAGAACCTCTCGGAATCTGGTGCGGGGACGACTCAGGAGAAACAGCACGCTTCGAGCACGCTCGCCGAGCAGCTCGCGCAGCAGGCCCACGACCGGGCCGCGCTGTCTTCGACTCAACAGGATCTCGACGTACTGCGCACCGAGCGCGATAAGGCGGCCGGCGCGCTCGCACGCGCCCAAGCGGTCCTCGAGCAGGCAAAGCTCAATCTGTCCTACACGCAGATTCCGGCGCCGGTCGACGGCAAGGTTGGACGGCGTTCCGCGCGGGTTGGCGCATTCGTGACCCCCGGTGCACCGATTCTCGCGATCGTGCCACTGTCCGAAGCCTATGTCGTCGCCAACTACCAGGAAAACCAGATCACCAACATGCGGCCGGGTGACAGCGTGCGGATCAAGGTCGACAGCTTTCCTGGCGTCGTGATTCACGGCCGTATCGATAGTCTCGCGCCTGCTACGGGCGTGTCCTTTGCGCCTATCGCACCCGACAATGCGACAGGCAACTTCACGAAGATCGTCCAGCGGGTGCCTGTCAAGATCACTATCGACCACGGTCAAGATGCGGCGTCTGCTTTGAGCGTGGGGCTTTCTGTCGAAGTTGAAGTCGCCGTGGGTCGGCACGGCGATACGCTGGCCGAAGGGGGAGATAGAAAATGAAGGCGAACTACTCTTCCTTGCACGTATTGGTACTGGAGATATTGGCGTGCTTCGTGATAGCGGGCTGCACCGTCGGACCGGATTTCCAGCGTCCAACGTCGGCCACGCCGCCGCAAGTCTTTGATCGTACCCAAGCGGCGCAAGCAGCCAGCAAGGCCGTCGAGACACCGTTCAGCCGAGATTGGTGGACCCTGTTTAACGATCCCACGCTGAACGCGCTCGAACAGCAACTGGCCGACGCGAACCTCGATGTGGCGGCGGCGTCGGCGCGCCTTCGGCAAAGCCGGGCCGAACAGCGCGTTGCGGGTGCGGCGGAATATCCCACGCTAGATGGCAACGCGTCGTACAACCGCGAGCGCGGAAGTCCGAACGGCATTCTGGGCCTGCTCGGGGTCAGCCCAACCGGAACCCAATCGCAATCCGCTTCGGGTGCTACGCCGCTTGGCGTGGCGCCGTTGCCGGGCTCGGCGGGTTCGCCGGCTTACAACCTCTATCAATTCGGCTTCGATACCTCCTGGGAAATCGATATCTGGGGCCGCACTCGCCGCACGGTCGAAGCCGCGGCCGCCGAGGCGGACGCTACTTACGAAGACCGAAACGCCGTGTTGTTGTCTGCCCGCGCCGAACTCGCACGAGACTATATCGAGTTGCGCGACACACAGTCATTGCTGGCCATCGCGAGACAAAACCTTGATATCGCCCGCAATACCACGAAGCTCACGCAGATACGGGTGCATGAGGGTGTGACGACGGATCTGGACGTGGACAACGCTGCCGCGCAGGCCGCGTCAATCGAAAGTCTGATTCCGACGCTCGAAGCGCAAGCTGAGACCACGATCAACGCGATTGGCATATTGCTCGCCGAGGAGCCGGGTGCGCTTGCGAAAACGCTAAGTGAGGCGCATGACGTGCCTGAATTACCTGACCAGGTGCCCATCGGCTTTCCTTCGGAGCTCGTGCAACGCAGACCCGATATAAGGAAGGCGGAAGCGCAGTTGCATGCGGCTACGGCGTCGATCGGCATGGCAAAGGCAGACTTTTATCCGCGTATATCGCTCAATGGCAGCGCGGGTTACCAGAGTCTTCAGCTCTCGAATCTCGCTCACTGGGCGTCTGGACAGTTTGTTGTCGGACCAACCATCACGCTGCCGATCTTCGAGGGCGGAAGGCTCAAGGGGACGCTGCACCTGCGTGAGGCGCAACAGCAGGAGGCTGCGATTATCTACAAGCACATCGTGCTTGACGCCTGGCGCGAGGTGGACGATGCACTTGTGGTCTACGATGCCGAGCAGCGCCGCCGCGATCGGCTGACGCAGGTGGTCGCACTGAATCAGCGCGCGCTCTTGATAGCGCAGCAGCGCTACAAGGCTGGGGCAATTGATTATCTCGACGTACTGAATGTGCAAAGGCAATTGCTCGAAGGCCAGAGCAACCTTGAACAGAGCAGGGCGACCGCTGCGGCGAATCTCATCACCCTGTGTAAGGCGCTCGGCGGCGGCTGGGAATCGACTTACGCCGATCCATACGCCTCGCGTTGACGGGGGCACATGTAGCGTCTCTCGTATGTGTTCGAGGTTGCGTAGTTAGGGTAGAGTCCGATCAGGAGATCTATCCTGCTCGGACGAGGATGTCTCGTTCACGTCTGGCTGTTATGACCTCGACATACGGAGCGGCTACGCGCGCATTGGGTCGACGGAGAGGTCAAGACGCCGCGCAACGAATTCATCGCGCCTCTCGATTCGGAGGACTATCTAAAGTCAAATAGACGATGCGCGAGAGACCACCGGGCTTGAAGCAAGACGAGCCGTCCTTTGTAGGAAGTACTCTGGTGTTTTCTGCTAACGCGGTCTAAATGGTGAAAAAACTAATGTGGTCCAATTGACCATGCCATTTCGTCCCGGCCGCAAAAATCACGTCACGGTTAAAGGCATAAAGGTCGCGTAAATATTTCGTGCTACTGCGCAATAGAGCTTGTCTTTGTTTAGGCTTCGGCTACTCTTTTTCGTAGGAGAGTGCAGTCAATATTTGAGCGCCCATAGAAGCTGAGACCTCGGCCTGAGACTTCGGGCGGAGCCAGCGGAGGACCGCGCAATGGCTTTCAACAATGTGCGGTTCCTTCTATCTCGCCCCCGGCGCGATGGGCCGATACAGCGCAAATTTATTGCGCGGTACAACCGTGAACGCAGAAGGATTCTGTGAATCCTTAGTACACAACGTACGAGCCGAAGACAAGCGGGATATGCCATGAACCGATTTACCGACGTGCAGTCGCTTGCGACTATCGACGCAGTTCAAGTCGACCTTCCTGCGATTAAT
>NZ_JBAUSA010000782.1:0-4108 GCF_049581465.1 Caballeronia sp.
GTACCGGTCAGTCCAACCAGCACCAATTTGTCCCGGATTCGTTCAGGATCGACTGTTCCCTGCAGGACGTCGCGTGCCGACACGTAACGGCTGAGCGTCGAGCGAATGGATGCGAAATGCAACCAGATATCCCCACCGGGCTGCGTCGGCACCAGCACATCCGCCACGCCCACCGCTTGCACGCCGGATCCATTGGCATAGACGTCAATCGCCGGTGAACCCGTGGCGAGGCGCAGCATTTCCATCGGCAGACCGGGGACCAGCTTGTCCCCCAAACCCATGATGAGGGGAATATGCCGGACCACGCCTTGTTCGAGCGCCACGCTTAGCATCGCCTGCCCATGGGCCGCTGCCTGCAATTCCGGCAGGCTGGCGAGCACGTAGTCGAAGCGTCGCACGTGACTGAGCGGGTCGGTGCCATGCACGAGGATCGGAGCGCTACGCATATCGGTGCTGGCGGTGACGGCGGGATAATCCAGCGCCGCGGCACCCAGTATGGTCGGCGCCGCACGCAATGATCTGGCGAGAATGGCTTCGTGACTGGGAAGGGCCCGCAAGCCGGCGGCGAGGGCCGCAGCCGATGGCGGCAGATTGGCGGCCACCTTGTCGGGAGAGGTCTGATCCGGCTCCGGCATGTAGATGTCCAAACCAATAGCCAGCGGTTTCAGTGCCGCAATGGCATCGACGAGGCTCGCAAGTCTATTTCGCGGCCACGGCCATTGACCGACGCTTGCCAGCGTTTGCTCATCAATCTCGACGATGGTCACGGGCTGAGCCGTCGGAACCCGCGGAAAGCGCCGTTGATACTGGTCGAACAGAAGTTGCCGGGCGGTTTTAAACGTGTCGGGAACCGCGTTGTCAAGCGACTCCACGAAAGCCGTACGGGGTATGTCGCTAGGCAATTCGCTCGACAGGTTGAGCAGGCTCAGGCCGAACAACACCACGAGTGCCACCGGACGCCCCTGGGCCGCCTTCAGCAGATTCCTGATCCGGGCAAGCCAGGGGTGGTAATAACGTTTCATCAAGGCAAGGCCATTGCGCGTCGATGACCGGCGCGGGTCATTGAATTGTAATGACTACGCGTCGATTCATGCGATTGGGAACACCATCAGCCGTGGGGACCTGCGGCTCGCGCTTGCCCCGGCCAGCAGTCTCTATTTGTCGCGCAGGAATGCCTTGCTTGACCAGGAACGCTGCAACAGTCTGCGCCCGCCGCAAGGACAGTCTGTCATCCCACTCCTGAGTACCCGCCAGGTCCGTGTGACCGACCACCACCAACTGAGGCGCGGGCCACGTCGCTAGGACGGTCTTTAATTCTTTAACCGTGGCCAATGACTCGGGGGCCAATTCGGTGGCCGAGTCAAAGAGAAAGAAAATCGTAAACGTCATGGGGCGAGGAGGCCGGGCCGCGAGTAGCTGGCTATATCGTGCCTGCACGGCTGATGGGCTATCCATCGTTTTTTCGATGTCGCCGCCCTTAGTGACGTCGACGCCGGCGTAAGCCTTGTCTATTCTTTGCTCTCCGGTGGAGCTGTGGACAATGACCGCTCCGACCTTGCCCTCCGGATCCGGCAATAGAATTATTTTGTCCGGTGGCGTGCTACACCCGGCGAGCAAAGCCAGCGTGACCAACGCCGCTGCACATGGCCGCCCGTGACATCGGCTTAAGGCCTTCAACGTGCACCCTCCCCGTTACCGCCGACTTCAATGATAAATGCAGTGCCACGCACGCCCAGCGTAGTAGTCGGCGTACTGAAACGGACGGCGTCCGGATTCGCCTTCGCCAGCTTTCCGGAAATCACTGCAAGGGAACCTCGTTTGATGGAAGCGTCGAGCACTCCTTCATGGGTCGTGGTATTAAACGCGAATTTGTTGAGCTCGAGGATGGTATTGGCTCCGGCCGAGAGTTGGGTGGTGTCGTTCAGGGTGATACCGACGGAGGATTCCGGGCCGGTCACGATGCGATCGCTACCGAAAACCTCGCTGCCAATGGCCGCGCCTGAACTTCCTCCAGACCGCTCGATCCGCACCGTGCCCTTAAGGGTCTTGACGACGCCGGCAGCATCGGCGGCAAGTGCATCGGAAACAGCCATGCACCCGCAGGCAAGAATCACAGCATATTTGATAGCTAGGAGACTGGATAGGAAACGCATCGGTGGCACCTGATTGCGTAAGCGCTGCTTTGCGGGGGGCAGCCCGGCTCCCCGATGTCGACCTGGGCTTATGAGCAATCAGTCCCCGCCTGCTAGTAGAGTTGGGGCTTGTAGCGGACGTGCGGAAATACGGCTCTTGGAAGTCAGGTGGAAACGTTTGTGCGGCATCAAGCAGAGTATGACCCCGATTCAAATGACTCTGTGCGCTTACGCGCATATCGCCACCGGAGACTTCCTTGGCAGCCGGTTTGCGGCTTAAGAACGAAACACAGGCGCTGTACCCTCGCCTGCCGGATTTCAGGCGACTGCGACCATTGCGCCGCTTAAGCTGAGCCTGCGTGCGCTGCTACACTTGCCCTCACGCTAACTCCCCCACAATCCGTGACACCCGGCCCGATGCGCATCGCAATCGGCACAATCGGCGCCTTTCCTTTCGCACCCGATCCTCCCCCGACAAAATCTGCAACCCATGCTTGAATTCGAGAACCTCTGCAAACGCTACGACGAGCACATCATCTTTCAGGGACTGCGTTATCGCGCCGGTGCGGGATGCGTGGCCTTGAACGATGAAACCGGCAGCGGCAAGTCCACCTTGCTTGGCATCCTCGCCGGTACGATCGAGCCCGACCAGGGCGAGGTATGGATCAACGGGTATTCGCTGCGTACCGCCCCGCTCGCGGCGAAGTCCGCACTTGCGTACGTGCCTGACGACTGCATGGCGGATTCGCTCCAGACCGGTCGCGAGTATCTGGAGCTTGTGGCATCGAACAGGAAGACTGCCGTCGACAGCCACGCGCTCGACCTGGCCGACCGCTTCGGCCTGACACCGCATCTTGAGAAGCGCTTCGAGCAAATGTCGTTCGGCACCCGAAAGAAAATATGCCTGACGGCGGCCGCGCTGGGTGACGCCAAGGTCATCATCGCCGATGAACCGGGCGGCGGACTAGACGCCGCCGCACGCGCTGTTCTGGTCGACTTGTTCAAGACGTTAGCCGAAGACCGCACGGTCTTTTTCTCAAGCTACGACCTGGTCTTTACGCGCGCTTGCAACGCGAAAGCGATCACTTTCTCCGACCTTGGCATGAGCGTCTAGGCGGCATAGTGCCAATCGCTCGTGCAGCTGCTGCGTTGCACAAAAGTTGACTTTTAATGTCCTACGGGCTAACCCGAATGCAAATAAGTATCGGTTTGCGGTTGCATTTTAAGTGGTGAAATATCCGCGGCGGGGCTAACTTACATGCATGGCGTAACGCGATGCGGTTAATGCGAAAACGCCCCAAAGAAAAAGCGCTCAGGAGGACGACAGATGGACAGCATTCCGAGTCCCATGAGGTGCCCATGCGGAACGTGCGTTTTTTGCCGCGCGGCACGTACGGAAGCCCGGCACGCCAACATTGTCCAGCCCGATCTGGAACTGGTCGCCGTGCCGCGCGACGAGTCGTTCAAGATCTGGTCGCACGGTTATCCGTATCGCACGGTGCGCTGGCACTTCCATCCGGAATACGAAATTCAGCTCATTACATCGACGACGGGCAAATACTTTGTCGGCGATTACATCGGCAACTTTGCGCAGGGCAATCTGGTGATGACGGGAACGAATCTGCCGCACAACTGGGTCAGCAATGTGCCGCCGGGCGAACATGTGGATGAACGCTGTCTTATCCTCCAATTCGATGCCGAGCTCGTCGCGAACGCCATCAAGGTGTTCCCGGAGCTTAAGCGCGTGGAGTCCCTACTCGATGCATCGCGTTGGGGTGTGCTGTTCACACCGGAAACGGGCGCGGCCGCCGAACCGATCATGCGCGAGATGCTGGGCGCGCAAGGCATGCGGCGCGTCACGTTGTTTGTTGCGTTGCTTGACTTGCTCGTGCAGAGCGCAAGCCAAGTCAAGCTCGCGAGCGCCGCTTATCGTGCGGACCCGGCGCGCTACGCCGAGACACGCATCAATCATGTGC
>NZ_JBAUSA010000783.1:0-2187 GCF_049581465.1 Caballeronia sp.
GCGCGCGACCGAGTTTTTCGGACATCGCGGGCTCGGCGGCCTTGAGCTTGCCATTGACCCATGCCACATCCATCTTGCTCGCGGTCAGGATTGCACCGAGTTCGTCGTGGAGTTCGCGCGCGAGCTGGGTCTTCTCGTTTTCACTCACCGATTGCAAATGCCACGCGAGCGCTTCGAGTTGCCGGGTGCGTTCGAACACCAGTTGATCGAGTTCTTCCTGCTGCGTGATGAGCTTTTGTTGCACGCGATCCTGCTTGGCGAGTTGAATACCGAGGTTGCGGAACAGGAGCAGGAACAACACGATATTCAGCGCGCACAACGCGCCCACGCAGAACGTGGAGATACGCTGGTCGGCATGGCTCGCGTCGAGAGCGGCCTGGGCGCGGCGTTCCTCATTCAGGCGCAAGAGGGCCAGGGTGTGATCGAGCATGTCCGTGTTGCTCGCAGCGCTTTCCTGCGCCGGGCGCGCGGCCAGGCCGACGCCAATTCGTCCGTCGAGGGTTTCACCGACCTGCCTGAAACTGGCGAGCGCGGCGTGGTCGGCCATGCGCCGATAGTACGCATCCAGCGACGCAACCGTCTGCTGGATCCGTGCCGCGGCGAACGCGTAGTGTCCCGCGTAGGCGGGGTCTGGCCTGAGCTGGAACGCGCGCTCGCTGGCGTCAAGCGACGCGATGTCGCCCGTTAGCGCGGACAATTGCGTGGTCGCGCCTTTTGCGTCGAGTGCGGTCTCATATTCAGCGGCGATGCGCATGCGGCCCGACTCGAGAATCACGAGGCCGCCCACGGTAATCACGATCGCGACCGTCATGGCGACGGCCCAGCTCCAGCGCCGCATCCACACGTTGATTCGTGCGTTGAGCCGCGTTGCACGATGGGCGACACCCGCCACCGGATTTGACGCGCCGTGTTCGCGCGTGGAGGAGATCATGGATTACGCCCCAAGTTTTTCTGTTCCATCAGTGTAATTTTCGCGGTGCTTCGAGCGACTCGAATCTCTCGCGGACACGCGCGTCTCAAGCGTCACAAGCCAGTTGAAAGTGCATGTAGGTGGACTCCTACGGTAAAAACGGCGTGCACCCGAATGGCAGGCGGGTAAGGTACCGCTATTATCGTGCCAGCAGTCCAACCTTTTCGTTTTGGAGAGCCGATCATGTTGAAGTGGGCTTTATTTTTCGCCATCGTGGCGATTATCGCGGGCTTGCTCGGCTTTACGGGAATCGCGGCGGGCGCTGCGAGTATCGCCAAGTTTCTATTCGTGCTGTTCCTGATCCTGTGTGTCGTTTTCCTCGTCCTCGGGTTTGTGGTGACGAAAAAAATGATCGATTAGGGAGAGACCTGAGCGCGGTATCGCGTAGGGTCCGATCCGGGTCCGGGAACGCAATGTGCGCACAGCGTCGGGCGTGGTCGTGCGATCCCGGATTCTAGCCAAACCCCCTGCGCAGAGGGCTTTCGTTCCCGTTTCGCGTGACGCCCAATCTGATCCCCCGTTAGGAGCCAATCAATGTCGAAGTCATCTGCTGTGAAAACCGCCCCGCCGCAAGCAAAGGAAGCGGGGTCCAAGTCCGACCCGTTCGTGCTCGACCTGGAAAAAATCCGCGCCGACGCTCGTCAACACATGGAAGACGGCCCGGTGACCTCGAGCTACGGCGCCGACAAGGAAGTCGTGCTGCAACTCCTGAACGACGCGCTGGCCACCGAAATCGTCTGTGTGCTGCGCTACAAGCGGCACCATTTCATGGCGAAGGGCATTCATTCGGAAGCGGTGGCAGCGGAATTCGCGGAGCACGCCGCCGAAGAACAGGAGCACGCTGACACCATAGCCGAGCGCATCGTCCAGTTGGGCGGCGCACCCAATTTCGCGCCGGAGAGCTTGAAGTCACGCTCGCATTCGGAATACAAGGAAGGCACCGATCTAATCGATATGATTCGCGAAAACCTGATCGCGGAGCGCATCGCGATTGATACGTACCGCGAAATTATTCGTTATCTCGGCGACAAGGACGTTACGACGCGCCGGATGTTCGAGGAAATCCTGGCGGTCGAAGAAGAACACGCCGACGATATGGCCGATTTGCTCGAAGGCCGCGACGGCTAGACGATCGAGCGCGATCGATTTATCGATGACGCCCGGCAGGAACGATCCCGCCGGGCGTCAATACAATGAACGGTTTCAGGGAACGGCCG
>NZ_JBAUSA010000784.1:0-2762 GCF_049581465.1 Caballeronia sp.
ATTGAATACTGCCAATGGAACATTGAAAATGGTCTTCAGTTGGTCGCCGTTGTAAATGTACTTCTGCCATTTCGACACGAATATCGACGGGGTTGCAAGTACGAATCGACCGATGCAGACTTGCCGAGGGTTCGTCATCCAGTTCACTGAGAGCTCCGGGTGTTTGGGTTTTGATGCGTCGCATCCGGTGAGTAGCACAACCGTCAACAGAGCGTACAGCGGACTAATCGAAAGCATCGGTCTCGAAAGTAGCTCAAACATGTCATCTCCCCTGCTGGCGGATTAACTGAGCTACTTTGGCAACGGCATAGAGGGCCGCCCACCGAGTCCACGGATGTTCGAAACAAAACTGGTGCTCGAAGCCACCTTGTTTAAATGTCTGTTGCACACCTTTGACACCGAACTGCGCCGTGGCCGAAGTTCCAGGGACCGTCCCGTCGCCGGGTTCGTCCGCTCCTTGTACTTTTAATGTTGCGACTTGCCCTCGCACTAATATTCGCCACGTGCCTTTGTGGTCGTCGTGCAGCAACGTTGCGGCGACTAGGTCATCTTCCGACGTTCCGCGGGGAAGCGAACCTTTCCAGGTCACTGTACCGAAGCTAATCAAATTGTCCGGGCATTTCGCCTGCATACCCGCGATCGGCTCCGCCCCGCTGCCGAAGAGCGCGTAGGTTGCCGGGTGATAATTACTGGCGATAGAGCATTGGAAATCTCCTGCCGCTCGCACTGATTTAGTGAACACCGCCCGAAGAGTTTGTTTGACCTGTTTCCCCGCAAAGCTCTTTTTTATAATGCCCGCAGGGTCAATCAACGCATCGTCCGGGATCAGGCCGTACCATGCACGGCTGAGATAAATCTCAGCGGCGGAGTTTCCCGGCTTTCTGGGCAAGCTCAATATTGGTGGACCTTGCGCGTCGCAGATAAACCACCATGGGCGACCCTCCCTATAGTCCGGCATGGGCATGAGTTCAAGCGCCGATTGGGAGCTTGCCGCAACTGCCGTCCATTCTGCATCGTCACTTCCAAAAAACGCCCCGCCTTTAAAATCCTCTGCGCCGGTACGAAATCGCTTCGCTGCCATCGGAGCGCCCGTCGCAGGTTGCGCTCCGTGTATGACGCCATATATGAGTTCCTCCCCGCCCGGGACGATCTTGGCGATCGCGCGCGCCACCAATCCACCCATGGAATGGGTGACGATAATCGCCTTGGTTCCGCCGCCATATCGATCACAGATTTTCTTGATGCGGGCAAACACGGCCTCAGCGGATTTACTGTTGGATTGCGTCCAGTTGTAACCCACCGCGTGCACTGGATATTGAAAATTCGCGAATTGCTTGAGTTCGTTCTCTGTCAGTGGATCGCCGCTTTGCATCGCGCCGAAGAGCGCGGGATCGGTAAGAGTCACGGGCTTGGAAAGCCCGCTTTTCTTCCCGCCTGTGCTCGTCGGATGCTCGTGCCAATCGCCTTGTTTCTCACCGTGAAGCATTGGCTCGTTAAGTTGCTTCTGAAGGTAAGCGAGGAACCTGTGATAGCTCCATCGATGAACTTGTCCCCAGCCACGTTCTCGGGCGTCCGCCGTACTCAGACCTGACTCGCCCACGTCGATATCGTCGCGATCATCGACCACCGTGTCGTTCGGATTGAGGCGGATTTGGCGGGTTGTGGCATTGCGAAAAGACCAGCCCAGCAGCGAGAAGATGGCTCCGATCGTATCGGCTACGCCAGTCGCGTTTGGCGGCGTCCATACTGAAGCGCCAGCAGTCGACTTCAAATTAGTCCCCATGACACCCGGCAAAAAAAATCACGGGAATGCACGGCCGGGGATCGCAATAAATCACTTTTTCACGCTTGTCGCTTGACGGCGTCAACGTCGTCCGTGATACAGAAACTCTATTTTTGTCGACCCGTGACGGAATCAGTATCTGCTGGTCGTTCATTCTCTTGTCCTTATTGTCTGTGCTGGCGACTGTGCAACCTTTGGATCCCTGGGGATCGAGGTGCGGAGCGAGAAACCCGAGGAACATGTGCAGTTAAAGCGTTTAAAAGGTGTATGCACCTCGGGTTCGCGTTGATTTGCGGTACGACACGCTGCTTTACAGAGTTACCGAATCGACGAATATCTTATTCATACGTGACGATCCAAACCGACATAATTTGTCGCATCTGCACTTTTAAGCGTCGCTTTGTTTATCCGTTTTGAGGTGCTGCGTCGGGTGTCACGCTTCTGCGCGTAATGAGTTCAAGCAAGCAGTTCAGGACAACGCTACCTTCACGAAATTTCGGCTGCAGCTTCGATCAGGATTTTTCGCATTGTTCAGTAGGCACGCTCGCACGCCGTCCGCCATGCGCACGTCTGTCTTGACCGTCGTCAGCTTTGCGACCGTTTCTTCTTTCACCAAGCGTTGTTGCGACTTCTCCGATAGCAAATCCCTCCCCGCCGGCGCACGCTCTTGCCCTTCCAACACAAAGGGGCCGAGCAATGACCATAATCAAATGGCTAACCGGCAGCGCGCTTCTCATCGCGGCGTTCTCCGTTGCCGCCGAACCCAACCACGACTGGACCTATGAAGGCGCACACGGTCCCGCTCACTGGGGCGAAATCAGCAAGGAATTCCACGAGTGCGAAAGCGGTCGCGCAGAATCGCCGATCGACATCGAGCATTCCAAGAAAGCGCCGGCCGATATGCCAAGCCTCAAAATCAACTGCCAGCCGCTCGCCATCGATATCTCCAACACCGGGCACTCCGTTCAATTCAACGCAA
>NZ_JBAUSA010000785.1:0-8757 GCF_049581465.1 Caballeronia sp.
CAGGAGCTCGTGCTCGAGCATTTCGACCTGCGTCCGAAGGGCATTATCCAGATGCTCGACCTGCTGCGCCCGATCTACGAAAAGTCGGCGGCGTATGGTCACTTTGGCCGTGAAGAGCCGGAGTTCACGTGGGAAGCGACCGATAAAGCGATGTTGCTGGCTGAAGCAGCCGGCCTCGAACCGGTTGTCGAAACGGCTTAAGCGTTTCTGCTGGTATTGGCGGGTCGAAAAGCTCGTCGGGCGTTGCGCCCGACTAGCTTTTTCTTTGGGCGATAAAAAAACCGGCGAAAGCCGGTTTAACCATCACGAAACAATTTGAAACAATCGAGTCAACGGCTGGAGAACCCAAACCATCCGTCGCTGGTCGAAAGGCGCCGCGGACGTCGGCTCGACGTATTGACCTCACCGGGAGCGGGTTTAATTTTGGCGACCGGCGCGCGTAATTGCATCGGCTTGCGCAATAAAGCTTTAAATCGCGCCTGTCGCGAAGCCGCCCTTAATCGGAGATTAGAAAAAAATCCGTGAAACCAGGAACGAATTTCATCGACCGGGTGGATATTATTAAATTCTCCCGCCAGCACCTGCGTACGGGTCGAGTGATGACGCAACGCGCGAACGACGCCGCGACCAGCGGGACGTGCCGCACGGACGGCGGCACGGGTAAGGCGATTGACGAATCTGATATTCATGGATCTCGGAATCGGGGGTTTGCAAACGCGGCAACCCAACGGTAGTCGTTTAAAAAAAACCCTTCAACACTTCGATGCTAAAAATGGTTGAAAAGTCGCAAAATATGAAGCGGGGGTCTATTCGACATCAATTTTATTAAGAATAATTACCGATACCCATATTCAATGCCCTAGCAGAATATCGAAAAATTGTTACTCGGGGAAGTCGGTAAATCCCCCATGGTTTTCGATTGTTGCAATATGTGTCGGCAACATTTGCGGGTCAGCCGAATGCGCTGGATCGCTGCTGAGACTTACAATCGATGTATTCGCCCTAATTAGCGGGTCTCTCGTTTCGTGCGACGAGCGCGGGCGCGCTGACCGGAAAGGCGCTTTACTGTGAGTCGATATGCCCATTGAGTCAAAACTGGAACAAGTACGTGCGTTGCGCGAGCACGGTTATGTCGTGGTGCCTGGGCTTGTGGCGCCGGAGCGCTGCGAAGAGATGCGCGACGTTGCGCGTCAGCAGTTGATTGACGCAGCGATGCCGGTCGAATTCGAAGCGGACTTGCAGTATCCGGGCGCTCCAGATTCCAAATCGGCGCCTGGGGGGCATACCGTGCGCCGCCTGCTGGATGCATACGCCCGTGACGCGTTGTTTGCCGATTGGGCAAAATCGCCCGACGTTCGCGGCTGGATGGAAATCTACTTCGGCGAGCAGCCGGTCCTGTCCCGCGCGCATCACAACTGCGTGATGACGAAGCATCCAGCGTACGGCAGCCTCACAGGCTGGCATCGCGACGTGCGCTACTGGAACTTCCAGCGGGACGACCTCGTTTCCGCATGGATCGCGCTAGGGGCCGAGACGGTCGAAAACGGCGGCCTGTGGTTCGTGCCCATGTCGCACAAGCTCACCTTCACGTCCGATCGCTTCGACAGCGCCAAGTTCTTTCGCGCCGATATTCCCGAGAACGAAGCGCTGATTCGCAGCGCGGTGTCCCCGGAATTGAAGGCCGGCGACGTGGTGTTTTTCCACTGCAACACGCTGCACTCAGCAGGCAAGAATCTCACCGACGAAGTGAAATTCTCGCTGGTCTACACCTATCGCGGGGCGAGCAATCCGCCGTTGCCGGGGACGCGATCGGCGTCGAAGGAAGACGTGCCGCTGACCTGAAGGACGCTTAGCGGCGCCTGCCCGGAATTGCCAAGCCGATCAGCCCGGCGAGCATGGCGACCATGCCGCCGGCGATCAGCCATATCGTCTTGTTGGTTGGCGATCCGGTGAAAAAGCGCGAAACGTCGTTGCTCAGGGAGTGATACGACTGCCCGCCAAAGTAGAGCAACAGGACGCCCCCCACGATCAGTGCAATGGAAATGGCCTTGGTCATGAAAATCTCATCAGTTTGCGGAACGCAAGCTTACGAGGGCTGGCCGCGTGCGTCCAGCGCGGGTTGCGCCGCGTCGGGTTTTGCATCCGGCTTTGCGTCCAGCTTCAGTCCAGGCTTGATCAGGCGCAGCAGGTCGGCTTGCAAGCTCGCGTAGTCGGCGCGGTTGGTCCACACGCCTACGTTCAGCTTCACGCCAGTGTCGGCGTAGTCGGACACGGCAACCCACGGTTTCGTGTTGTCGTCGTTGATGATGCGTGGATCGCTTGCCACTATCCGACGCAACGAGGCCAGCGACTCCTCGATACTCTGATCTTCTGGAATGATGACGTTCAGCACTACGCGGCGGCGATCGTTCGCGCTGAAATTGGTCACGGGATTTGCCCAAATTGCGCTGTTTGGCACGAACATGATCACGCCATCACTCTTGGTAAGACGCGTGGTAAAGAGGCCGATCTCATTGACCGTGCCGGCGGTGGCGCCGATGCCTTCAATATAGTCGCCAACCTTGAACGGTCGCAGCAGCAAAAGCATCATTCCCGCCGCGATATTCTGCAAAGTGCCTTGCAGTGCAAGGCCGATCGCCAATCCCGCCGCGCCGAGCACGGTGAGAATGCTGGCGGCGGCGACGCCGAACTTGCCGAGTGCCGCGACGATCGCGACAACCCTGATCGCCCATTGCACCAGGCTTGCCATGACGGGCGTGAAGGTGGCGTCGGCGTTAGTGCGGCGCAGCGCACGCTTCACGGTACTCGCCACGCGATTCGACACCCACCATCCGACGATCAGGATCAGCACGGCCATCAGTATGTCGAAACCGTAAGTCAAGCCGGCTGTGAGCAGGAAGTCGTACGCGGGCTTTAGTTTGTCCAACGGGTCCATAAATCTAAATCCACTCATCATTGAATAGTGAGGTTTGGGCCGCTGTATCGCGCGATCGTTCCCCACGCTGTCCGATCGGCCAGCTTTCAGCGCGTGAGCGACCCAATCCCGAATATCGGGACGCTTTTTGCAATCAGAGGGTGCGCCCGGCGCGCGGCGTCGCGATTCGCTACCATGTCGGGTCCGGCGCGCGAGGAGACACGACCCGCGCCATCATTTCTTTCACCGATCAAGGAATTTGTCATGGCTTACGAAGCAGCTTCCGAACGCTACTCAGAAATGGCGTACCGCACATGCGGAAAGAGCGGCCTCAAGCTCCCGGCTTTATCGCTGGGTCTTTGGCACAACTTCGGCGACACCACGCCGATCTCCACGCAACGCGACATCCTGCGCACCGCATTCGATCTCGGCATTACGCACTTCGACTTGGCCAACAACTACGGGCCCCCGTATGGCAGCGCCGAGACGAACTTTGGCCGCTTGTTCAAAGATGATTTCAAGCCGTATCGAGATGAACTGCTGATTTCGTCGAAGGCGGGTTGGGACATGTGGCCAGGCCCGTACGGTCAGGGCGGCGGGTCGCGCAAATACGTGCTGGCGTCGCTGGATCAGAGCCTGCAACGCATGGGCCTCGACTATGTGGATATTTTCTATTCGCATCGTTTCGATGCCGATACGCCGCTCGAAGAAACAGCCGGCGCGCTCGCGACCGCGGTGCATTCCGGCAAGGCGCTGTATGTCGGAATATCGTCATATTCATCGGCCAGTACGCGCGAGATGGCGAAGTTGCTCGCCGAGCACAAAGTGCCGCTATTGATCCATCAGCCGTCTTACAACATGCTGAACCGGTGGGTTGAAGAGGACCTGCTCGATACCCTCGAGGACATCGGCGTCGGCAGCATTGCGTTCACTCCCCTGGCGCAGGGATTGTTGACGGCCAAGTACCTGAACGGCGTTCCCGGCGACGCACGGATCAACAAGCCGGGCGGTGGGTCGATGAAGAAAGAGCATTTGAACGAGACGAACCTTGATCACGTGCGCAAGCTCAACGATATGGCGCAGCGTCGCGGCCAGAGCCTCGCGCAGATGGCGTTGGCATGGGCGCTGCGCGGCGATCGCGTGACTTCCGTGCTGATCGGCGCAAGCCGGCCGGAGCAGGTGACGGAGAACGTCGGCGCGTTGAAGAACCTGGCGTTTTCGAAGGAAGAACTCGCCGAGATCGACCAGCACGCGAAGGAAGGCGGTATTAACTTGTGGGAGAAGCCGTCGACGGATCAGCGCGTCTGATTGCTCGTGTAACGGATGCGTCGCCGGGGATAGGCCAGCAGGGCCTTTGCCCGGCGGCGCGCAGGGCCTTGCTATCATGGGGTTTCCACGGATGCGCTGCGGTTCGGCCTTGCGTGTGCGCGTTTCCCACGCGGACTTATCCAAGCCGTGAGAAAAACGCGTCGTTCTTGATGAAATCGGGGTTCAGCGCGACAAAATCGCGTCTCGAAGCCATAAATCGTGTGTTTTGTTAAAATAGCAGGCTGCGCGCGATATTTGCGTTCAGCGGCGGCCGGGGAATACGGGCCGTCATCGCTCGATCGCCGGCGATTTCGCGTCACGCACTACCCTTCGTCGCGCCTTGCTGGTGCCGTTGCCGGACTGGTTCATTGGTCTACGGCTTCTGTGATTCACCACGGCGGCGCCCTGATTCCGCACTATCCATGAAGCCATGAGCAACCTTAATCCGCAGACCGTCTTAAGCGTCCATCACTGGACCGATTCGCTGTTCAGCTTTACCTGCACGCGCGACGCCGCGTTTCGTTTCGAAAACGGCCAGTTCACCATGGTCGGTCTTGAAGTGGACAACAAGCCGCTGCTTCGCGCCTACAGTTTGGCGAGCGCCAATTACGAAGAGCATCTCGAATTTCTGAGCATCAAGGTGCAGGACGGTCCGCTCACGTCGCGGCTGCAGCACTTGAAGGTAGGTGACCAGGTATTGATCGGGAAGAAGCCGGTGGGAACGCTGGTGGCTGACAATTTGTTGCCGGGCAAGACGTTGTGGTTGTTGTCGACGGGAACGGGGCTGGCTCCGTTCATGTCGATCATCAAGGATCCGGACGTTTATGATCGCTTCGACAAGATCGTGCTGACGCATACCTGCCGTTTCGTCGATGAACTTGCGTACAAGGATTTCATCACCGAGCACCTGCCGGCGCACGAGCACCTTGGCGAGCTGATCCAGGAAAAGCTGGTTTATTACCCGACGGTCACGCGCGAGGAGTTTGCCAATCGCGGCCGGATTACGGACCTGATTGAGACCAAGAAGCTCTTTGCGGATCTTGATGTTGCGCCGTTTTCGGTAGAGAACGATCGCGTGATGCTTTGCGGCAGCCCGCACATGCTGAGGGATACGCGCCAATTGCTCGATGATATGGGCTTCCAGGAAGGAAGTAATAATCATCCGGGGCATTACGTGGTTGAGAAGGCCTTCGTGGGGTAGCTCGGCTGGGGCTCGCTTGGGGTGGGGGTGTGCTGCTTGCGGCGAGTGTGGGGTTAGGGCGGAAGGGGTGCTGCTCGCGGCGAGTGTGGGGAGAGCGTTGAGTCCTCCTGCCAGCGTGGTCGTTCTGCTTAAGTCGGATTTTCTTGCTTATTACTGTTAGCCCCTATCCGGGGCGGGACTTCATTTCATTGCAAACGCGCAAAGAAACGAAGCAAAGAAACGCGTTCAAACCGCGAATACCTCAGTGTCGTCGTTGCTCATTTCAGGTTTTTGGCACGAACGTAGCGCAGCCCCAAATATTTCACCGGCAGTCGAACACCCACCCCAAGCACTAGCGGCGCACACACGCTTCGCCTCAACAGTTCTAATCCATTCCGCCTGCAATGACACGCGTAATAACACTAGCAGAAACACTAGCAATAACCCCAACGCTAACCGAAGCGAAAGGGCTAGTGCCCATACGTTACTGTCGAGAGCCGAGCACTTGGGTTTGACCGGTTAGGGTTGTGCGACGCGGCATCGTGAAAGATGAGTTAGGACTGCAGGATTTGATGACGCGAGAACATGGATAGTCACCGACGTCGGGCCGTCGGGGCGGAGCGTGTGCGGGCGGTTGGCACTTGGGGTGGGTGTTCGACTGCGGGTTGATCAGTGAGGGCCGCGCTATGTTCGTGCCGAAAGCCTGAAATGAACGATGGCGACACTTAAAAATTGGCGGTTTAAAACGCGTTTCTTTGCTTCGTTTCTTTGCGCGTTTGCAAAGAAATGAAGTCCCGCCCCGGACAGGGCTAACAGTAATAAGCAAGAAAATCCGACTTAAGCAGAACGACCACGTAAGTAGAAGGACTCAACCCTAGCCCCACACTCTCCGCGAACAGGACCCCCTCCACCCTAGCCCCAAACTCGCCGCCAGCAGGCACCCCCCAAACCTTCCCCCCAACCACGGCAAGCAGAACCCAAAACCCATCGCACCGCTAAACAAACCCCGAGAGAACGCAGAGAACGACTATCGGGCCGCTGTTAGCAGCTTCCACTTACTGAGGATATTAATAATCTGACGCGAGTACGAATCGCGTAGCGCCGGCGTCTCCGAATGATAGGCGCCCACGGCCTGCCACGTGTTGCCATACTTGTTCATCTTCTGGCGCAAATGCCACGCAGCGATGTACACCGACTTGCACGGCTGCATCAAGGTCGTGGTGGAGATCCCATACTGCGCCAGCACACCAAGATGAATGGAGTTGATCTGCATCAAACCGTAATCGATCGACCCATTGGCGTTCTTGTTTAGCGCGTCCGGCTGATTGTGCGACTCCTGCCACGCAATGGCGCGCAGGATCAGCGGATTCACTTTTTGATATTTCGCCGCTTCGTCGAAACAATCGGCGTGCGCAGGCGCGGCGGCCAACAAGGCGCCAAACGCTGCCACAAAGACCCGCAAAAACAATTTCATCATATCGAGCACCATCTGATCTGCTGCATGCGCGGCGTTCCTACATAAAATTAACCATATGCCGATTCACGCACTCATCCCGCGGCGCTGGCGCAACGCGGGAAAACCCGGTCCCTCATTGCGCATCCAGCGCGCGGAACCGCCCGTATCATACCGACACCCTATGGGGTTTCGAATCCAGCCATCCGACATAGGCAAGGTGTGTAACGCCAAATTAACGGATTCCTGCCGTCCCAAATGACGGCGTCCTGACTTTATAGTCGCCTGCGGCGTAAAGGCATCACCTGTTCAAGCGAAGCGCTCGAAAAATCACATTTCTGCTCGCGCGCTGCGGAGACCCCATCTCGTATTGTCGGCAGAAATTCAGAATGCCTGAGTGATTCATCAGGTTACGGATCATGATGACAACGCGGCATTGTTCTGACAAAAGCGACTCAAAAAGCTGCTATCGTTTACGTTTTTGGCATGCGGCATTCCCCCGGCATCGGCCTGGACAGGTTGTTTGTAAGCTTACAGGTCGGTAACACGTCGCAACATGACGTCGACATCGTAGCTAGTTTGCAGCGACCCTGTCCACGGTCCAGACATCAGACTCCATGAGAAGAAAACGTTTGGCATTGCGTCGCATCGCGACGGCTTTGCTGGTGGCAGGACTCGTCACCACGCAACTCGCACACGCACAGGTAACGTTGAACTTCGTCAATGCCGATATCGATCAGGTGGCGAAGGCGATCGGCGCTGCGACCGGCAAGACGATCATCGTCGACCCGCGGGTCAAGGGGCAACTGAATCTTGTATCGGAGAATCCGGTGCCGGAGGACCAGGCTTTGAAGACGCTGCAGGCCGCACTGAGAATGCAGGGCTTCGCGCTCGTGCAGGACCACGGCGTGCTGAAAGTCGTTCCCGAAGCCGATGCCAAGCTGCAAGGCGTTCCAACGTACGTCGGCAACGCGCCAACGGCGAAAGGCGACCAGGTCATCACGCAAGTGTTCGAGCTCCATAACGAGTCGGCCAATAACCTGTTGCCGGTCCTACGCCCGCTGATCTCGCCGAACAATACGATCGCGGCCTATCCGGCGAACAACTCGCTGATCGTCACTGATTACGCCGACAACGTTCGCCGTATCGCAAGCATCATCGCGGGAATCGATACCAACGCAGGCCGCCAGGTCGCGGTCGTCGCGCTGAAGAACTCGAACGCGCTGGATGTCGCCGAGCAGATGACCAAGCTACTCGATCCAGGCGCAATCGGCAGCACGGATGCGACGCTGAAGGTCACGGTCACCGCTGATCCGCGCACGAACTCGCTGTTGCTACGGGCGTCCAGCGGCTCGCGGCTCGAAGCGGCAAAGCAAATTGCGCATTCGCTCGACGCCGCAACTTCGCAGCCGGGCAACATGCACGTCGTGACGCTGCGCAACGCCGATGCCTCGCGCCTCGCGAAGACCTTGCGCGCGATGTTGGGCAAGGGCGGCGAAACTTCATCATCGACGTCATCGAGTTCTTCGTCCGGCAGTTCAAGCTCGTTTGGCCCGAGCGGTGGCGGCGGGTTATCGACGGGAACCAGCGGCACGCCGCCTTTGCCGGGCGGACTCGGCGGCAGCAGTTCGGCCTCAAGCAGCAATCCGATGGGGGGAGGCGGCCAGAGCGCAGACAAGAGTTTCACCAACAACAACGACGAAAGCGGCGGGGATCAAGGGGGCAACAGTACGATCCAGGCCGATACCGCCACCAATTCGCTGATCATCACCGCGTCGGACCCGGTGTATCGGAACTTGCGCGCGGTGATCGACCAACTCGACGCGCGTCGTTCGCAGGTTTATATCGAAGCGCTGATCGTGGAATTGTCTGCGACGACGGGTGCGAATCTCGGTATTCAAT